>JAKZYK010000455.1:0-2581 GCA_047514485.1 Gammaproteobacteria bacterium | reverse complement strand
CCGGTCCGAGTGCTGGGCGAGGATCTGATCCTGTTTCGCAGCCTCGGCGGTGCGTACGGCCTGTTCCACCGGCGTTGCGCACACCGCGGCGCATCGCTGGAGTACGGCAAGTGCGAGCGCCCTGGATTGCGGTGCTGCTACCACGGCTGGCTGTTCGCGGCGGACGGGGAGCTGCTGGAGGCTCCGGGAGAGCCCTCCGACACCCCGCTGCTGCGCAACGTGCGCCAGGGCGCGTACCCGGTGGAGGTCAACGCCGGCATCGTGTTCGCCTATCTCGGTCCATCCGCACACCGACCGGCGTTCCCGATCTACGACACGTTCGACGTGTCAGGCGCGCGGCGGGTGCCCTATACCTCCGACTATCCCTGCAATTGGCTTCAGATCGTCGAGAACGGGATGGACCCGGTGCACTCGGTGTTTCTGCACACCCGGGTCAACGGGCCTTCATTCTCGGAGGCATGGGGACAGCTCAGCATCAAGGAGTACTACGCGGTCGAGGAGGGGTTCTACTATACGAACGCCCGCCGCGTCGCAGACAACGTGTGGGTGCGCGTGCATCACGTGATACTGCCGAACATGACCCAGGCCGGCGCGGTGCTCTCGATGGACGGCAAGCAGACCAGATACTTCGGACGTCCCTCGTTCACTCGCTGGGTGGTGCCCGTAGACAACGAGAACACGCGCGTGATCGCGTGGGCGAACTTCGGTGAACGATCGGATGCGCAGCGCGAGGAGTGGATGACATCGCGGATGATCGAGATCATCGAGGGCGCGGAGCCGCGCGACCGTCCGCGGGCGCAGGCGCTGCGCAAGCCTGGAGATTACGAGGCATTCGTGAGTCAAGGGCGCATTACCCGGCACGCGAAGGAGCATCTCGCCACCTCCGACAAGGGCGTCGCGCTGTTCAGGCGCCGATTGCGCAGCGACATCCGCGCTCTCGCCGGCGGAACGCCTCCGTACAGGGCATCCGAACGCGTAGAGGCGCCGATCCCCACTTATGCCGGTGACAACGTGCTGCGAATGCCGCCGGTCGAAGGAGCCGACGACGCGGCAGTGATGTTGGAGGTATCGCGCAGCGTCGCGAGCATCATCGTGTCCGGCAGTCACCTCAAGGGCGAGGCGCGCGACTCGTTCGTGCGCGCCGCGCTGAAGAACCTGGAACGGAGCCATTCGCCCGCGAAACCGACTCCGAAGTGAGTCGGCTCCGGTTCGGCTCCCTGCTCTCGACTCCCTGCTCTCGGCTCCCCGCTCGAGGACTGCGGGACGCGCCGTCAGCACACGACCATGCTCGCGCGCTACTGACCCTCGCACGTGCCGGAGTCACCCTCCGGCGATCGTGATCGACCGCTCTCTCGTCACGTCCCCTCCCACCGCATGAGTCGCACGCATCCGACGTCGGTGGAGAATCCGTGCCGCTCATGGAACGCCCCGAGTTCGGGGAGGCAGTAGAGTTCGAAGTGCTTGACTTGCGCGAGGTCGGGATGCTGCAGCACCAGCTCGATCAGTCGATCGCCGAGCCCTTTGCCGCGGTGCGAGAGTAATGCACGTCGAGGGCGGGATCGCCTCCGTTGGGAACGGCCATAGGGCACGCCCTGAGATGATCGCTATGCGTTAATCCATGCGAGCCGGTGATTCTGAATCTGGTGAAAGATTACCGAGGGACTGACGGCGTAGTGTGCGGCCAAGTGGTCGATTTCGCTGTGCGAGACTCTCTCCCCGATGTGCCTTGACAAGCCCGCCGCGGGTGCCATGAACTCTGCGGCGAACGCGCGGGAAGCCCGCTGCTCCCGAGTATGAGCCTCGGTCACCAGCCGGCGGTTGCATCCACTACTGCCGAAGTGTCGGAGAAAGATCGACCTTGCCAGCCCAAACCGCTCGCCGGCCGCGTCGCCGTTGGGGGACACCGCGACCGACGCACCGTCGTCACTTTGCTCCAACGCCACTTTCAGAGGGCCTTCCGGACGAGGCCCCAGTGTTCGAGAAGGTGACTGCGCCCAGCCAAGGCGATGCAGGATGTCGTCCATATCCCCAATGGGCTCGCACTCATCCGACGACGAGAGGTGATGTCGAAGTGCGGTCGCGGATCTATAGCCAAGCTCATGAGCGGTCCTGCCTTCAACTTTCGATAGGGTGGGCGCGGAGTTTAGGCATCCGCCGGCATCCGCCGCCAAGGAGCGAGCTTGATTCAACCATTCGAGGTCCGACTGCAAGCTCTCGAACTGCTCCGCGTCGAGCAGATCATTCTTCACTGAATCCTCGAGTGGAGATATGAGGGTTGCAATTGCCTCAGCCTGATCGTCGGCGAGCTCGTCCGGGTCATGAGGATCGAGACCGAGGCGAGCCGGCCGTCCGCCTCTATGGTAAGACGGCACCAAGTACGGGCGAGAACCATGTCCTTCACGCCGGGGGCATCCTGCCACTCAACGCGGAACCGGATCATGTCGCGTCCGAACGCAGGGCGGGAGGACCGGCCGGGCTCGGGTAGGTCTTGTGCTCGGCGCTGCCCACGTATCGCGCCCTGGAAGCCACTACTTGGGACGATTCCTCGGAACGCCAAGGGCCTATCGCACGTCGCTTCGTT
>JAKZYK010000454.1:0-3743 GCA_047514485.1 Gammaproteobacteria bacterium | reverse complement strand
GGGCATCACGGTCGCCGAGTCTGGCGCCGAGGCCTACATATCTGTATACCAGCTCGCGGCATCGCCGCTTTTTGGCTTCCAGCCGTTCATCGCCGTGCGGACCACCGGCGACCCGCTCGCGGTGCTTCCCTTCCTGCGTGAGGCGGTGACCGACGCGCACCCCCGCGCAACGGTCGATGATGTGCAGACGATGGATGCGCGGCTGTCGGCCGCGGTCGTCCAACCACGGTTCTATGCCGTCTTCGTCGGGTGTTTCGCGGCGCTGGCGCTGTTTCTCGCCGCCTTCGGCATCTATGGGCTGCTCAGCTACACGGTGTTGCAGCGGCGCCGCGAGATCGGGGTCCGCATGGCGCTCGGCGCGAAATCCGGCGACATCGTCACGCTCGTCGTCCGACAGGGCGCCCTGCTCGTCGGCGCGGGCGCCGTCGCCGGCCTGCTCGCCGCCGCCGCGTCGAGCCGGGTGCTGGACAGTTTTCTCTACGGTATCAACACGAACGACCGGCTGACCTTCATGGCGGCGCCGGTCGTGCTGGTCGCCGCCGCGCTGGTCGCCTGCTGGCTGCCGGCGCACCGGGCGACCCGAATCAATCCGACCGACGCCCTGCGCGTCGAGTAGACGGCCGAAGCATGCGATGGTCGGCGACCTCTGATGAAGACGTGGCTTGAGACGGTGTCCGTGAACCGTCTTGGCGATCCAGGTGCGTTGGATCGCAAGCCGTTCAATCGGATCCTCCAAGGCGCCCCGACCGTCGCCAAGTTAAGCGGGCCCTCGCGCGAGGCGAGTCGGACCTCAACTTGCGGACTAGAGAGCCGTGACGAGGGCGATCGTGATGATGGTGCCGACGAGGGCGAGGCTGTAGGAGGTGATCGCCGGGACCACGGCACCCAGGCCCATGTCGAGGCCCAGGTGGCGGAGGTGGTGGGCACAGTGCCACAGGGTGAGCGAGATCACGCCGCCGAGGAAGATCCGGCCGACGCCGCTGGAGGCCAGAGCGTAGGCGCGTTCGTAGCTGAGTCCCGACTCGAACAGGCCGAGCGGCGCGAACAGGCAGACGCCCATCAGCAGGCCCGGCAGGAAGAAGGACGCGACGAAGCCACCCCCGCCGAACAGCATCCACCACAGGGGTTCGAGCTTGTGAATGAAGTTCATCCGATGGCCCCACCCAGAACAAGCAACACCACGAGCCACAGCGCCACGAAGGCGCCGATCGGCGCGAGGCCGAGGAGCGGCATCGGGATGGTCGCCGGTGCCAGCGGGATGCGGCCGATCTTTCCGCCGGCGGGGATCTTGCGACCGACCCAGCCGAATCGAAGAGCGAAGTAGAGCGTGAAGATCAGCACCACGCTGCTCACGAAGAGCATGACCGGTGATCCGAGACCGGCGAGATACGCGTTCCAGGCCTCCTCGCCGCTCGCCAGCGCGTTCACGCCAACCAGCAGGATGATGCACGCCACGGCCATGAACAGGCTCGTCATGGCGAACAGCACGTAGTTCCGGTAGTTCGCGAAGCGGAACGGGTAGCCGTCCGGCGCACTCGCGGGGAGCGTCGGAGTCGGCGCAGCGGCGCTCATCGGGCACCTCGCTTGGGGAGGAGCTTCGTCCACTGCAACGCGGCCGTGAGCTTCGTCTGCTGGATGGCCATGGCCGGGTCGACGTTCTTGGGACAGACCTCCGAGCACTCGTTCGCGTAGGAGCACGACCAGACCCCGCCCTCACCGCCGTGCATGGCCTCCCAGCGTTCAGCCTCGCCCTCGTCGCGCGAGTCGCGGTTGTAGCGGTGGCCCAGCGCGACTGCGGCCGGCCCCACGAAGTCGGGCTCGTGTGCGAGCACGGGGCAGGCGGCGTAACAGAGCGCGCAGTTGATGCACATGCTGAACTTCTTGAACTCCTCGAGCTGCTCCGGAGTCTGCAGGTGCTCGCCAAGGTCAAGATCCCTCTCCGCCCTGCGGATGATCCACGGCTTGACGCTCTTGAGCTTGTCCATGAAGCTGTCGAGCTCGACGACCAGGTCACGCACCACGGGGAAGTTCGAGAGCGGCTCGACGCTAACTGAGCCGCTGTAGTCCCGCACGAATGCCGCGCACGTCAGCATGGGCCGCCCGTTCACTAGCATGCTGCAGCTTCCGCACACGCCCATCCGACACGACCACCGGTACGAGAGCGACGGATCGATCTCGTCCTTGATGTAGTTGAGCGCGTCGAGCACGACCCAGTCGGGCTGACACGGAACGTCGTACTCCTGCCAGAAGGGTCCGTCGTCCCTCTCGGGATGGTATCTCCGGACCCGGAATACGAGCGAGGTCACATCGGCCATCAGTACTTGCGCTCCTCGGGCTCCCAACGCGTCAGCGTCACGGGTTTGTAATCGAGCGTCGGCCCGCTCGGAGAGAACCTGATAACGCTGTGCTTCAGCAGCTCCGCGTCGTTTCGGGTCGGGTAGTCCGTTCGCGTGTGTGCGCCGCGGGACTCGTTGCGCTGGATCGCGCCGATAGCGACGGCCTCGGCCACGTCGATCATGTTGCCGAGCTCGAGCGCCTGCACGAGCTCGGTGTTGAACACCTTGCTCCCGTCCTGCAGGCCGAGGTCCGCGTACCGGCCCTTGAGCTGGGTCACCGTGTCGAGGGTCGCGCGCATCGAGTCCTCCTCGCGGAACACCCCGCACCCCGACTCCATTGTCAGGTTCAGCTCGCGCCGGAGTTGCGCGATCTTCTCTCCGCCCGCCTTCGTACGCAGCGCGTCCATGCGTCCTTCTTCCGCGCGCGCCTGCTCCAGCAACGCCGGCTCGGCGAGCGTCTCAACCCCGCCGGCAAACTCTAGCGCCGCCTGCCCGGAACGCTGGCCGAACACCAGGCACTCGGTCAGCGAGTTGGAGCCGAGCCGGTTCGCACCGTTGATCGAGACGGCAGCGCACTCCCCAGCCGCGTACAGGCCGGAGATCTCGGTGGCGCCGTTCACGTCGGTGTCGACGCCGCCCATCATGTAGTGAACGACCGGCCGCACGGGAATCGGCTCCCGGACGGGATCGAGTCCGACGTAGCTCCGCGCCAGCTCGCGCACGAAGGGGAGCTTCTTGTCGATCGTGGCCTCGCCGAGGTGGCGCAGGTCGAGGTGCACGTACTCGCCGTAGCGGCCCTTGAAGCCGCGCCCCGCCTCGAACTCCTTCAGAATGGCGCGCGACACCATGTCGCGGGGACCGAGCTCGGCCCTCTTGCCCACGCCGTAGTCGTACTCGACCAGGAAGCGCTCGCCGGCGGCGTTCCGCAGGTAGCCCCCCTCTCCGCGCGACGCCTCGGTCATCAGGATGCCCGTGCCGGGCAGACCGGTCGGGTGGTACTGCACGAACTCCATGTCCTTCAGCCCGACGCCCGCACGATAGGCGATCGCCATGCCGTCGCCCGTCTTCACCGCGGCGTTCGTCGTGAAGGGGAAGATCTTGCCCGCGCCGCCGGTACAGAGGATGATGGCCCGGCCGAGCACGGCGTGCATCTCTCCGCTGCGGATATCGAACGCGGCAACGCCGCCGATGCGCCCGCCGTCCACGAGGAGTCGCGTCGCGAAGTACTCGTCGTAGCGGACGATCGGATCGTAGCGCATGGACTGTTGAAAGAGCGCATGCAGCATGTGGAAGCCGGTCTTGTCGGACGCGAACCAGGTGCGCTTCACACTCATGCCGCCGAAGGCGCGCACGGCGATCCGACCGTCCGGCGAGCGGCTCCATGGGCAGCCCCAGTGCTCGAGCTGG
>JAKZYK010000453.1:0-3231 GCA_047514485.1 Gammaproteobacteria bacterium | reverse complement strand
AGCACCGCCTTGTGCGAATCCGCCTCCGCGGTTGCCGTGCGGCAGTCTTCAATGAATCGTTCGACGTCGAACATCGCCATTCCTCCCGAATCGGAAGGTGATATTAGAGCCGTTGAGCGCGCCCGTACGCAAACCCGGAGCCGTCGAAGCGTCGAGGCCGCCTGCGTTCGGTATCATCGCGCATCCCGCTTCTTCTCGCCGCCGGAGACGTCATGCCCAGGCCACTCGCCGGTATCGACAAATTTCCAAGGATCCGGCTCGGCCATGCGCCGACCCCGCTCGACGCCGCGCCGAATCTCGGTACGGCTCTCGGCGTCGAGCTCTGGGTCAAACGCGACGACTGCACCGGGTTGGCCCTGGGTGGGAACAAGGTGCGCCAGCTCGAGTTCTACCTCGGCGAGGCGAAGGCGCGCGGTGCCGACACCGTGCTCATCACCGGGGCGGTGCAGTCGAACTTCGTCCGCCTCGCCGCGGCCGGTGCAAGGCAACTCGGAATGGACATCCACATTCAGCTAGAAGAGCGGGTGGACGACGCCGACAATCTCTACCGCACCTCCGGCAACGTGCTGCTCGACCGGCTGCTCGGTGCGACGTTGCATTCGTTTCCGGTCGGAGAGGACGAAGCGGCCGCGGACGCGGCGCTGGAGCACCTCGCCCGATCGCTCGCGGCCGAGGGCCGCAACCCGTACGTGATTCATCTCGGCATCGATCATCCGCCGCTCGGCGGGCTCGGCTACGTCGTCGCCGCCAACGAGGTGATGGAGCAGGCGAGGGCGCAGGGTTTCGGGTTCGACGCGGTGGTATGCGCCTCGGGAAGCGCGCTCACCCACGCGGGCACCCTGGTGGGCATGCGGGCGATCGGCGAGATGATGCCGGTGCACGGCATCTGCGTGCGGCGCGATGCATCCCGGCAGCGCCCGCGGGCCGCGAAGCGCGCGGCGGAGCTCGCGGCGATGATCGGCCGATCCGAGGTGTTCGATGCGGACGACGTCGATGTGTGCGACGAGGTGTATCCGCCGGGCTACGGCAAGCTCAACGACGCGACGCACGAAGCGATGTCGATGGCGGCCCGACTCGAGGCGCTGCTCCTCGACCCTGTGTACACCGGCAAGGCGATGGCGGGCCTCATTGCGCACGTGCGCTCCGGGCGCATCGCCGCGGGAAGCCGCGTGCTCTTCCTGCATACCGGCGGATTGCCGGGGATCTTCGCGTACGCGGCCAAGCTCGATCCCTGGCTCTCGTGATCCGGCCGATTTGGTGGGGCGGTGGTTATCGACCCTGATGCGATAGCGCACCGTATTTCGCCCGGCCATCCCGAAGGTGCGGCCCGACCGGCCTCACGCTGGCACCCGATAGTCGCGGATCACGTCAGGGTCGGGCTCGGCACCGAGACCGGGGCCGGTAGGTATCACGAACCGGCCGCCTTCGACGGGAGAGACGAAATCCGGGTACAACGTGGCCTCGAGCCGGGTGTAGAAGCGCTCGATCCAGCCCCCGCCGGATTGGCCGGTGAGTGGCATCGCGGCCAGGAGCTGCAAGGTCGCGAGCCAGCCCGGGCCGAAGTAGGGCGAGTGGGGCATCACCGTCACGCCGCGGGCTTCGGCGAGTGCGAGCACTTTGAAGAACTCGGTCACGCCGCCCACCTTGGTCACACTCGGCTGCACGTAGCGCGCCGCCCCCGCATCGAGCATGCTCCGGAACTCGAACGCGGTACATGCGTTCTCACCGCACGCGAGGTCGACGCCGGACTCGCGCTGGAGGCGCGCGAGCGCCAGGAAGTCCTCCGGCGGGAAGATCGGCTCTTCCAGCCAGTGCAGGTCATAGGCCTTGAGCCGGTCCGCCATGATGTGCGCCTGGGCGGGGGTCCACGGGCAGTTCGTGTCGACGCATAGCGGCACTCCCTCGCCCATTGCCTCCCGCGCCGCCGCCACCTCGGGCTCTCCCGTCTCGTGGAGCTTGATGGCCGGATAGCCTTCGTCGAGCGCGGTGCGCACCTTCCCCGCGACAAGCTCGCGGTCGCGGTACTTGAGCAGGCTTGCGTACCCGGGGACGAGCGGCGGGGAGGCGGGTCCGCCGAGAAGCTGCCCGAGCGGCACCCCGGCCCGCTTCGCGGCGAGGTCCCAGAGCGCGATGTCGATCGCGGAGAGCCCGAAGATGGTGATCCCGTAGCGGCCGAAGAGGTGCAGCGCCTGCTGGAGCTCGCGCATGAGGGAAAGGACATGGGTCGCGTCGCGGCCGATCAGGACCGGCGCCACCGTCGCGTCGATCATTGCCTGGACCGCCGGCATGCAGTTGTAGCTGAACGCCTCTCCCCAGCCGATCGCCCCGTCCCCGGTCTCGACTCGAACCAGGAGGATGTTGAGTGCGTCCCACGCCCGCCCGCCCCAGGCCGGAGGCGGCCCGTCGTGCTCGTGTGGGATGGCGAGTGGGATGGTGTCGATGCGGGTGATCTTCATGCGCGTATCCCTGAAACAACTGGTCTCCCGACCCTGAAAGACTCGCCTGTGAATCCGGGCTAGAGCAACATCTCCTCGTACATGCGGTAGGCGGTCTCGTTCATGCCCAGCGCGGCATAGGTACGCTGGGCGGTAGCATTCTCGCGCTCGACGTAGAGGCGCAATCCGACCACATCGCCGCTGGAGCGAGCTCGATCGCGGACAAACGCGTGCAGTATGCGATAGATGCCCTGGCGGCGGTGCTCGGGCCGCACGTAGACGCTCTGGATCCACCAGAACCGGCCGTTTCGCCAGTCGCTCCACTCGTAGGTGACCAGGAGGGCGCCGGCGATTTCACGCCCGGTGTCGGCGACCACATAGAAGCCGTGGCGGGGATCCCGCAACACAGCTTCCACTCCGGTCAGCACGTCCCCATCCGCAAGGGTCTTCGCCTCGGTCTCGAGCGCCATCGCCTGGTTGAATCCGGCCAGAGTCGCTGCATCATCGGCGATCGCAACTCTTGGCTCGACCGACCGGCACCGGACGGGCTCGACCATGTCGCAACGCTCGCTTTATCGGAAGCGCAACATGTTAGCAGGCGGTCCAACGGTACCCGGCAGATTGATGGTCCGCAGCTCACAACCAGCCGAGCAGCGGGCCGGTCGCAGCCCGTTCACATCGGACACCACTCCATGAGATTCACCCCGGCGGATGAGGGTCTCCATCCGGCCGTGCGTGGTGGCTATGCGGTGGCGATGCCGATGTCCAGCCAGCCGTGCGGGGTCGTGTGCGCGGT
>JAKZYK010000452.1:0-16647 GCA_047514485.1 Gammaproteobacteria bacterium | reverse complement strand
CGTCGGGCCGGAGCTACCGGGCCACGACTCACCGATTGCGGGAGACTAGGGCTGACATGGACAAGCCGCACTCCCCGCAGGTCGGACCGTACCCCGTGATGGTCGAGGAAGGCCGTACCTACCGCTGGTGCAGTTGCGGGCTCAGCGCGGACCAGCCCTGGTGCGACGACTCCCACGAGGGCACCGGCTTCGAGCCGATCGAGTTCGTCGCCCCGATCACGGCCGAGTTCTACATGTGCGGCTGCAAGGGTTCGAACAACAAGCCCTACTGCTTTGGCAACTGCACCGGCCATGCAGCCCGGGCAATGGGCTCGTAGTCGGTACATCCAACTCGCATATCTCTCCGCGACCGCGGTCGCGGTCCCTGTCCCGGTGAGTGCGGGCCTTGCGGCGTACCATTCAGGTCGATACATTTATAGTATGTACTAGATGAAAGTCAGACCCATGCGAACCGTTTCTCTCATGACCGCCAACCAGGAGTTCTCCAGGCTGATCCAGGAGGTCGAGCGCGGCGAAGGTGTCCTGATCACCCGACGCGGCCGTCCCATCGCCAAGTTGGTGCCCCATGCTGCCGACAAGACCGAAGACCCGGAGTGGGCGGCGGCCTACCGGCGGATGATGGCGCAGTTGGAAGAGGGCGCCTCGCTGGGCGGGCTGAAGATCAGGCGGGAAGAGCTCTATGACCGTTAAGGGCCGCTTCTCGCTTGATACGAACATCCTCGTCTATGCCGTCGATCGCGATGCCGGTGAACGCCACGAGCAGTCCCGGACGCTCCTGGGGCGCGCCGCCCGGTGTAACTGTGTACTCACGGTTCAGGCGCTTGCCGAGTTCTTTCATGCAACGACGCGGAAGAACCTCCTTCCTGTCTCGCGCGCAAACGGTTTTGTGCGTGACTGGCTGGGCGTATTCCAGGTCGCCTCCGCCGGCACAGCAGCCCTGGTCGACGCCATGGACATGGTCGAGGAGCATCGATTTTCGTTCTGGGACGCAATGCTCTGGACCACGGCGCGGCAGTCCGGTTGCTCGGCGCTCCTCAGCGAGGACATGCAGGACGGTCGGCGCCTGACCGGCGTCGAGATCATCAATCCCTTCGCCGCAGACGCCGCAGCCCGCCTCGAGCCGCTGCTTCAACCCTGAGGGACGACGAACTCTCCGGCGTCGGCGACAATGCACCTTGCTTGGCAGCCGGGCATCGGGGACCGGCCATCCCGCTTTACAAACCGACGTGTAGGGGCGACGCATGCGTCGCCCCTACTGCCTCCGGGCGGGCCTGATCGTCTGTGTAAAGATGAATCACCGGATTTTGGTCAGTCCCGGGCATCATGACCCGGGACGCTTGAATGGAACTGCGAGACGTCATGCAATGCGCCCTGCCACGAGCACAAACTCGGACGCGCCCGGGCCGAGACAGAAATGAGCGACGGTGACACCGTAATCGAGGTGCTTGTGCGCCACAACGTGGTGCAGGCGATCCGCAGGGTGCCGCGCGCGCCGGACATGCGTATCCCCGGGTCGAACCTCGAAGTCACATCCGAGCTCGCCCGCAACCATCAGCGGCAGGGCTGCATCGACGGCTGCTATCGGTTCGACGAACCCGAGCGAGCCCGAAGCTTCGCGGTGCTGGCGCTCGATTTCGTCAAGCGCATGCTCGAGAAACGGATCGAGCAGATTGAAGCGCTCGATACCGGAGCCGAGTTCACGGCACCGGAGCACGCGGCGCCGCAACGACAATGAACCACCGACGGTTGGTTGAGGACTACACGCCGCGGCGCTACCCGGGTTGCATCTCCTTGCGATTCCCACGATCCGGTTTGAATCGAGGAATGCACGCATTGCGTAGTTGATATCGAAACTACGATGCGCGAAGCAGTTGTCGCCCTCTAGTCAGGGTCATTTTTCGCTGCAAGTTGTCGCGCGTGCGCCTTGCGGATGGCTTCTTCGAGACAGTTGGATTTCACTTCGTACTCGATGAAATCCGCTATGTTGTCATGCTTGACATGAAGCTGGCCTTCGCCAACATTGCCTCGATGTTGTCCTTTGGAATAGTACCGATTTGCTTCTACTTCATATGAAGAAAGTACCCAATATCGGATAATATCGCGCCATACAGCAACCCATACAAACACATCGCAGCATCCTGGTTTCATTTGCTGAAAATTCATCCAGAATCTCTTTTTGGAATTCGATGCGAGCGCTTTGACGTAGAGTGGAGCATCCACATCCGCATCGACAGCCCGTGACGCTTTGACTTCGATCCGGATATCTTCAAGGGCAAGATCGTATTGACCGGAATACCCCGGATCGATCTTCTTTGAAGGTTTTTGAAGAAGTGGAACCAACTCCTTCAGATGACCCTGTGCCCATGATTCACCAAAGGTCCGTGGTGCACTAATCTCGAATATGTAAAGGTAGAGATTCCTGGCGATGTAGTTGTCACGAAGATCATAGTAGCCGTCCAGCGTCAGAACATCCATCGCCAGCAATGTGGAAATGATGTATTCATATTCATTGAACGGATAAACAGACACAAGTGAATCAAGTCGCTCACGAACGTCCATCTCGTTCGGTAATCGCGCCAATAGCAAATCGAGTTCTTCGTTTAGGCGTTCCATGGAAATCAGAACAGCGATCTTTGGTTTGCCGAATTTTCATCTTTCGCCCGCGAATTCGAACTATATCCAAGTTCGGGAAGTTGATCGTAGAACGGGTGCTCGTTTTGCCATCCGAGGCGACCGGTAGCGCGGAATCGTTCAAGACGTCGGATCGTGATTTCCGCATAGATCGGATCGATATCCAATGTGAAACATCTACGGTCGATAATCTCTGACGCAAGCAGTGTCGTGCCTGAATGGGAGAAAAAATCGATTACTACATCGTTCGCATTGGAGTTCGCTCTAATGATTCGGTCAATGCACTTCAAAGGCTTCTGAGCGTAGCAACCGGAGACGTTCTCCTCCATGCGGTAAAAGACCTGCTGGATATCAACCCAGACATTCCCGGCTCGAATCGTATCTGATCGGCTTCGTTCCAGATTCTCCGTTATCCTTCCATTCACATTCTTGTAGTATCCGCGCAATATCTTCGGTATATCTGTGTATTCGGCATCGACATCGAAAACAGGTTTTCCTTTGATGTAGTAGAGCAATTCTTGCCTGACGGCCATCCAGTTCTTCTGAGTGCCGTACCCCCTCTGGTTCCGCATCGTGATGAAGCTTCTAGGTGAGAACGGTTGATTTCGCATCATCACCATGAAATCCGGCAGCGGTTGGAATCCGTCGTTCTGATCCGCGCCTAACCAGACGTAGAGCGATGCATCGGAAGCCAATACATCGTATGTAATCGAGATCCACTTTTCGCACCAGTCGATAAACTCGGCGATCGAGCGAAGCTCGAAAGCGGCCAGATTGTATGGCGGGTCATGAATCGCCAAGTCGGCACGTTCACCAGCCATGATGTGCTGGATCGCGTGTCGATCGGCGGCGTCGAGACACCCGACACGATGTCCGGAGACGTCATCTCTCCAAATGTCACCGGGTTTCAGACGACAATACGGGAGCAGTTGCCGTCTGAGGCCCTGCGATGTGTCGAGTCTCGGAAGCGGGTTGTTCTTCATATTCGGAAACCGTCAACAATCCAACGTCGTCGTGCGCTCCCACTCCGTGAGGTGCTTGGAGTACTCGTCCCACTCCTGCATCTTGAGCTTGACGTACGAGCCCGAGAACGACTCACCGAGCGTCGCCTTGAGCGGCTTGTCGCGGTCGAACGCGCGAATCGCATCGAGGAGATAGAGCGGGAGCCGGCGTGCGCGCACCTTGTGCCCTTCCGTGTACATGTTGGCGTAACTCGGCTTGCCGGGGCTTCGATCGTTGTCGATCCCGTCGATCCCCGCCGCGATGATCCCGGCGTGCAGCAGATACGGGTTCACCGCGCCGTCGGCGAGCCGAAACTCGAACCGGCCCGGATCCGGGATCCGCACCATGTGGGTACGGTTGTTGCCCGACCACGTCACCGCATTCGGCGCCCACGTCGCGCCCGACGAGGTGACCGGGGCGTTGATGCGCTTGTAGCTGTTCACGCAGGGATTGGTCAGCGCGCAGAGCGCTTCGGCGTGGTGCAGAACTCCGCCGAGGAACTGATGCGCGAGCTCCGAGAGCCCGAGCTCGTCGCTGTTGTCGAGGAACAGGTTCCGGCCCGCCGCCTTGTCCCACGCCGAGACATGGGCGTGGCAACCGTTGCCGGTGAGATGCACGAACGGTTTCGGCATGAACGTCGCACGCAGACCGTGCTTCTCCGCGACCGACTTCACCATGAACTTGAAGAATGCATGGCGGTCCGCCGTAACCATGCAGTCGTCGTACTCCCAGTTCATCTCGAACTGACCGTTCGCATCCTCGTGGTCGTTCTGGTACGCGCCCCACCCGAGATCGAGCATCGCGTCGCAGATCTCGGAGATGACGTCGTAGCGGCGCATGAGCGCCGACTGGTCGTAGCAAGGTTTCGCATCGATGTCGCGCGGGTCCGAGATCGCATCTCCGGCGGGATCGATGAGGTGGTATTCCGCCTCCACTCCGGTGCGCACGACGAAACCCTTCTGCGCCGCCGCATCGATCATCCGTGCCAGCACCCGGCGCGGCGCCTGATCCACCGGCGCGCCGTCCATCACCAGATCGCCTGCCACCCACGCCACCTCCGGCTTCCACGGAAGCTGGATGAGGCTCGCCGGATCGGGCACCGAGAACATGTCGGGATGCGCCGGCGTCATGTCGAGCCACGTCGCGAATCCCGCGAATCCCGCGCCGTCTTTCTCCATCGCCCCCGCCGCCGAGGCCGGGACGAGCTTGGAGCGCTGTGCGCCCCGCAGATCGGTGAAGTTGAACAGGAAATACTTCACGCCATGCTTTTTTGCGAATGCTTCGAGCCTACCGGCCATCGGATTCCTCCTTGGATTTCGATTTCATCTCTTGATTGGTCGGCTACCCCCGCCCGGGGATCCAATTGGTCCCCGCGAGCGGCACCTGCGCCATCGCCGCCGCCTCCACGGTGAGCGCGACCATGTCCTCCGGCTCGAGATTGTGGACGTGCGACTTGCCGCATGCGCGGGCCAGTGTCTGGCACTCCATCGTCAATACCGACAGATAATTCCGTACCCGCCGCGCGCCTTCTTCCGGGTCGAGCCGCGCTTCGAGCTCCGGCCGCTGGGTGGCGATCCCCACCGGGCACATTCCCGTCTGGCAGCGGTCGCAGGCGCCGGGGCGGGTGCCGAGGGCCTCGTAGTCCGCCTCGTACAGCGGTGCATTGCAGTTGAGCGCGATCAGCGCGGCCATGCCTATCGAGACTGCGTCCGCCCCGAGCGCCAGCGCCTTCGCGACGTCCGAGCCGGTGCGGATCCCGCCCGAGACGATGAGCTGCACCTTGCGGTGCATGTCGAGTTCCTTCAACGCTTCGACCGCGAGCCGGACCGCGGGCAGGGTCGGAATGCCGACATCCTCGAGGAACACGTCCTGAGTCGCGGCGGTGCCGCCCTGCATCCCATCGACGACCACCGCGTCGGCCCCCGCCTTCACCGCGAGCATCACGTCGTAGTGGGTGCGGGTCGCGCCCACCTTCACGTAGACCGGCTTCTCCCAGCCGGTGATCTCGCGAAGCTCGCGGATCTTGATCTCGAGATCGTCGGGGCCGGTCCAATCGGGGTGGCGCGACGGGCTACGCTGGTCGATCCCCGCCGGGAGAGTACGCATCTCGGCCACGCGATCGGTGATCTTCTGCCCGAGCAGCATCCCGCCGCCCCCGGGCTTCGCCCCTTGTCCCACCACCACTTCGATGGCGTCGGCGCGGCGAAGCTGATCTGGCCGCATGCCGTAGCGCGAGGGCAGGTACTGGTAGACGAGGGTCTGCGATGCATCGCGCTCCTCGTCGGTCATGCCGCCGTCACCGGTCGTGGTGCTGGTCCCCATCGCGGTCGCAGCGAGCCCGAGCGCGCGCTTCGCGTTCGCGCCGAGCGCTCCGAAGCTCATGCCCGCGATGGTGATCGGAATGGCGAGCTCGATCGGCTTCGATGCATGGCGGGCGCCGATGGTGACGTTCGTCGCGCACTGCTCACGGTAGCCTTCGAGCGGATAGCGGGAGACCGAGGCGCCGAGAAAGACGAGATCGTCGAAGCTCGGCACCGGCCGCTTCGCCCCGGCCCCCCGAATGGAGTAGATCCCTTCCGCACCGGCGCGCTGGATCTCCGCGATGACGTGCGGCGGAAACGTCGCCGAGGCCCGGATGCGGCGTTCGTCACTCATCGACGGGTGCCTCGTGCCGTGATCGCCCGTGCACCCCATGCGCTTTCGATGTTCGTGCTCATAGTCTCAGTCGCTCCCCGCGCCGCTAAGCTTGAAGTGGTGGAGAGCCGCCGGGCGACTCCGAGGCGCCGGAGCCCGCGGCGCCGCGCTCGCCCACGCACTCCATACGCCTTGGGTCTCGAGTGAGCATCCGCACGTTTTCAGTAGCTCCCCGCGTTGTCCACCTTGAAGTGATAGAGCCGCCGCGCCGAGCCGTAGCGCCGGAACGCGCCGGCATCGGCGTCGATATCTGCGCGGGCAAGCAACGCTTGCAGGCTCTGCTCATGCTCCGCGGTGAGCTTCTTCTCCTCGCAGTCGGCGCCGAGGCTCTCCACCGAGCCCCGCACGAAGAGATCCGCCTCGTAGATCGAGTCCCCGAGATTCGCGCTGGCGTCGCCGCATACCACCAGCCGGCCCGCCTGCGCCATGAACGCGCTCATGTGGCCGACGGACCCGCCGACCACGATGTCCGCGCCCTTGAGCGAGATGCCGCAACGCGCGCTGGCGTCCCCTTCGATGACGAGCAGGCCGCCGTGGGCGGTCGCGCCGGCCGACTGGCTCGCATCGCCTCGCACCCGCACCGTCCCCGACATCATGTTCTCCGCGACCCCGACCCCGACGTTGCCGTCGACGACGATGCGCGCGCGCTCGTTCATCCCCGCGCAGTAGTAGCCGACGTGGCCGCGGATCCGTACCTCCACGGTGTGCATCAACCCCACCGCGAGCGAGTGCCGCCCCATCGGGTTGAGCACCTCGAACGATGTCTCTGCCGCATTGCCGGAGCGGCGCTGGAGCCGCTGGTTGAGCGCGCGGACATCGACCGCGCTCAGATCGACCGTTTCCAAGACTTACGCGCTCCCCCAGTTGTACACGGTCGCGGGCTTCGGCTCCCAGACCGTTGCTTCCTCGACGCCGGGTAGACGGGCAAGCGCCCGGTACTCCGATGCCATCGCAACCCAGTCGTCGGTCTCCGCGAGCACCGCCGGCTTGCACGCGATCGGATCGCGCAGCACCGAGAACCCCTCTCGCGTCCCGACCGCGAACGTATAGAAGCCGTCCAGATCGCCGAGCGCCGCCTCCAGCGCTTCGGCAATCGTCGCACCCTGGCGCAGCCTCCACGTGAGATAGCCCGCCGCGACCTCGCTGTCGTTTTCGGTCTGAAAGCGGATGCCGGCGTGCTCGCGCAACCATTCGCGGAGCCGGTGATGGTTCGACAACGAGCCGTTGTGCACGAGGCACAGATCGTCGCCGGTGTTGAACGGATGGGCGCCTTCGGTCGTCACCGCACTCTCGGTGGCCATGCGGGTATGGCCAACCGCATGGGTGCCCGAGGCTTCGGGGATCGAGAACAGATCGAGCACGTCCACCGGCAGGCCGACCTCCTTGTAGATCTCGAGCACCGCGCCGGAGCTCGTGATACGCAGGTCCGGGCAGGTGCGCTCGATCCATTCGCGCAGCGCCGCTGCCCCGGCACCCGATCGCAGGATCACATGCGATGCGATCCGCTCGACGTGCACCTCGCCGCCGAGCTCCGCCTCCACCTGCGCCGCGATCGCGACCCAGTCGAAGCTCGCCTCGGGGTCATAGGCGATGACCTTGCCCGACCGCTCCGCGTCGTCCTCCCGGTACACCGCGACCCCGGCGCTGTCGGGTCCGCGCTCGCTCATCTCGATCAGCATGGGCGAGAAGATCTCGCCGAGCCGGGGGCGAAGCTCCGGATTCTTGAGATAGATGCCGACGATTCCACACATGGCTCCGCCTCCGGTGTCCGGGCAACGAGGCGTTGCCCGGAGCGGCAATTCTAACCTGTCAATCGGCCGCAGTGATGAGCCCGGCCCTAACGCAGAGCTGCTTGCTGCCGCCCGGCGGAGTGACTGCGCCCTTTTGCCTTGTCCATGGACTTTGTTTCGCTCCACCAAATCAATTGCCGAAAGGATGGTATGACGGGTTATACATCATCCTGGGGACTGGTCTCCCGACATCGGACCGAGGCGCGCATGTCGGATTACGCTGCGCTAGTCCGACCTACCCGGGACCAGAGCCGTAGCGTGAAATGGTCCTGCTTATTATCTGGGCATCACCGCCTTGCCGCTAGCGTGAAATAGCCCTGCCTGCCCCCGGCGGTGTGATGGGGAATCCGGCGCCGATTCGGTACGATGCGGCGTACCGATACGCCGCCATTCCGAGGAACCCCGCCATGACCCGTCGTCTCGTCACCGCCGCCGCGCAGCTCGGTCCCATCCATCGTGCGGACTCACGCGAGAGCGTGGTCAAGCGTCTCGTCGAGTTGCTGCGCCAAGCCGCGGATCGTGGGTGCAAGCTCGTGGTCTATCCCGAGCTCGCGCTCACCACGTTCTTCCCGCGCTGGCTCTACGATTCGCAGGATGAAATCGATGCGTGGTTCGAACGCGAGATGCCCAACGCCGCGACCCAGCCGCTCTTCGACGAGGCGAAGCGGCTCGGGATCGGGTTCCATCTCGGCTATGCGGAGCTTTGCGAGGAGAACGGCGCGCTCCACCGCTACAACACCGCGATCCTCGTCGGTCCCGACGGCAACATCGTCGGCAAGTACCGAAAGATTCACCTGCCGGGCACCGTGGACCCGGTGCCGGACGCGCCGTTCCACCACCTGGAGAAGCGCTACTTCGAGGTGGGCGATCTCGGGTTCCCGGTCTGGCGCGCGCACGACGCGATCATCGGCATGTGCATCTGCAACGACCGCCGCTGGCCGGAGACGTTCCGGGTCATGGGACTGAAGGGTGTGGAGATGGTGGTGCTCGGCTACAACACGCCGGACTTCAACATTCATATCCACGAGCCGAAGCATCTGCGCATGTTCCACAACCACGTCACGATGCAGGCGAATGCGTATCAGAACGGCTGCTGGGTCGTCGCCTCCGCCAAGGCCGGTCACGAGGACGGGTTCGGGCTCATCGGCGGCTCGTGCATCATCGCCCCGACCGGGGAGATCGCGGCGGTGGCGATGACCGAGGACGACGAGCTGGTCACCTGCGACGTCGATTTCTCGCTCGGCGACTACATCAAGCGCACGGTGTTCAACTTCGAGAAGCACCGCCGCATCGAGCACTACGGGATCATCACCGAGCAGACCGGGGTGATCGTGAGCCCGGAGAATGGGTAGCCCTGCAATGGGCCGCCTTGCAATGGACAGCTTGGACAGCTCGCGAAAGGACAGATCCGGGTGCCGACGCGCAGAGTCTCATATCCTGGGCGTCAAGCCGGAATGGATTGCCCTGGAGTGCTCGCCGGTTCGCGAAGTGAGGGTCCGGTGCGGTGTCCACGCCGCGGGGGGTGAGAAATGAACGACAAGCGCAAACGCCACAAGCGCGTCCTCGTTACCGGCGCGAGCGGGCGGATCGGCCGACACCTCGTCGACGCGCTCGCCGGCGACTATGAGGTCACCGTTCTCGATCTTGCCCCGCCGGTGCAGGACGTGCCGTTCGTCGAGGGCAATGTCCTCGACCTTGACACCGTCCGTGCGTCGATGGCCGGCCAGGACGCGGTAATACATCTCGCCGCCATCGATATCGGCGTTCCCGCGGAGCCGGAGGCGTACTTCGGCACCAACGTGATGGGCACATGGAACACGGTTCAGGCGGCCCGGGAAGCGGGCATCGGCAAGGTCGTCCTGGCGTCGAGCATCTCGGCGACCGGGATCGGGGAGATGCGCCCCGACTTCCCGCCCGAGTACCTGCCGGTCGACGAGGCGCACGCCATGAATCCGAAGCACGCCTACGGAGTCAGCAAGCTGGTCGTCGAGGACATCGCACGCAGTTTCGCGCTCCATGGCGATGTCTCGATCACCTGTCTGCGCCCGGTGGCAGTCGTCGTCGACTCGAACCTGCGGCGCACCGTCGACCGCGCCGCGGACCCCCACCACCGCTGGCTCGCGTCCTACGTTACCGGTGAGGACACGGGCCGGGCCTTCGCCGCCGCCCTTGAGTACGACGCGCCGTTCGACGCCCTGTTCATCGCCGCCGATGATTCCGCGTCCCCGGTGCCGACGCTGGAGCGGCTCGCGGGTGTGTGCGGCGCCGCCCCGCCGGTTCACGACCCGGAATGGTTCGAGCGCGATCCGCGAGCGTCGCCGATCGACGCGACCCGCGCGAAGCAGCGCCTCGGGTGGCGGCCGACCTCGACGTGGGCGCAAGTCACAGCCCGGCTCGACACATAGAGCCGCCCGGGAGTGGCGGCCTGCCCGATTGTCCGGCGCCCGGCGCCGGCCGCTGTCAGTCGAGTTCTCCGAATCACCGGACCCGCGGTGTGCGCCCTGCGTCCGCTCGGGCTGTGGAGCGGCGTGCAATATTGCCCTCCCTCTTCGCACGGCGCAGCAATCCGGCACAATCGCGGCTGATCGGCTCGCGGAGCCAGCAAAGGGGCCGATCCCTTGTCATCCCCAATCATTGACGCATTCCTTCGGTGTGTCCTCGAATGAGTCCCAAGTAAGTTGGTGCTCATGGCGAGAACTCCCCGGGCGAATGCGATCGGCTGGATGCTGGTGACGGGTCTGTTCTTCGTCGCGGTGACCGGAATCGTCCGCCACCTCGGAAGCGACCTCCCCGCGGTGCAGGCCGCGTTCCTGCGCTACGTGATCGGGCTCGGCTTCATGCTTCCGTTCCTCTACCGCTCGCTGCGGGTCCATTTGATCCCGCGCCGGCTCGGTCTGCACGTGCTGCGCGGCGTGGTGCACGCGGGCGGCGTGATGCTGTGGTTCTTCGCGATGGCGCGCATACCGATCGCCGAGGTCACTGCGATCGGCTTCACTGCGCCGCTGTTCACCACCATCGGCGCCGTACTCTTCCTCGGCGAGAAGCTGCGGGCGCGGCGGATCGCGGCCGTCATCGTCGGCTTCCTCGGGACAGTGATCATCCTGCGTCCGGGAGTCGAGACGATCCACGTCGGTGCGCTCGCTCAGCTCGCCGCCGCCCCATTGTTCGCCTGCTCGTTCATCGTGGCAAAGAAGCTGACGGAGACGGAGTCCGGGACGGTGATCGTCGCCTGGCTCTCGGTGTTCGTGACCTTGGCGCTTCTGCCGCCGGCCCTGCTCGTGTGGCGTACACCGAGCGCCGAGGAGCTCCTCTGGCTCACCGCTACTGCCGCATGTGCGACCGCGGGTCACTACACGCTCACCCGCGCTATGTATCTCGCCGAGCTGACCATGCTGCAACCGTTCATGTTCCTGCAGCTCGTCTGGGCAAGCCTGCTCGGGCTGGTTGCGTTCGGAGAGGTGCCCGACGTCTGGACGTGGGTTGGCGGGGCGGTCATCGTCACCGCCGCAACCTACATCACACACCGCGAGTCACTCGCTCGACGCTCGCGTCTCCAGCCGTGATCGGGGCACGCTCGGCCGCTATTCCGATAGACCGATCACGTCCTGCCGGTTTCGGGGTCAGAGATGCTTGCGCATGTATACGCGTGGGAAGCCGCGCTCGGTGCGGCGGTCGATTTCTTCGTACCCATAGCGGGTGTACATCGCGATGTTCTCGGTCATCCGCTGGTGGGTGTAGAGATCGAGGTGCCTGTGCCCCAGCCGGCGCGCTTCGGATTCTGCGTGCTCGATGAGACGACGGCCGATCCCTTCACCCTGTCGCGACGGCAGCACCGCGATGTTGTCGAAGAGGAGGCCGTTCTCCTTGTCCATCAGCACGAGCGCGCCGATGATCTCGCCGCGGTCCTCGATGACGTACGCACGGTGGTCGCGGACGACCCGCTCGTAGTCGTCGAGCATCGGGCCCGGCGACGTGCCGATGCGCTCGACATAGTGGGAGTAGGCGGTACGAACGCATTCGGAGATGCCGGTGGCATCGGAGGCGGTGGCGGGTCGGGGCTCGAAGCCCGTCATGGATGTCGGCTCGATTTGCCGAACATACGGCTACGGAGACCACCCAAGGAGTGCGGCCAGCTCTGCGATACGCACGTCAACGGCTCGACGGGCGGCGACTTCCCCATCGATACACGCTGGACGGAGTCACGACAGGCCGGAACCGTGCCGTTCACGACATGCGCTCGGCCATCTTGCTGAGTGGCGGTTCTCATTGAGACGCTCACGGAAAGGGAATCCGATGTCGTCACTGTCGAGGAGCCGGCTCAGCCGCGGCGCGTCGCGACCATGAACAGCCGCCGGAACGGATACAGCGTATGGCCGTCGGCGCGGCGCGGATACTTCCGGCGCAGGCGTTCGCGGTATACCTCGACGAAGCGCGCGCAATCGTCGCCGTCGAGGCCGTTCAGGATCGGGCGAAGCCCCGTCGCCTTGACCCATTCGAGCACCGGATCGTCGCCTTCGAGCCGCTGAATGTACTCGGTGTCCCATATGTCGACCGACGCTGCCTCGGGCGCGAGCAGATCGTAGTACTCGCCCGCGTCGAGCACCCACTTGCGCACGACGGCCGCCGCGAGCGCTTCATCACCCAGCCGCGAGCCGTTCACGCCGCCGTTCGCGAGGGTCTCGCGCATCAGCACGTGCGAGGGCATCGAGAAGCTGAGCGGCATCTGCACCGCGAGGCACCCGCCGGGCGCGACGAAGCCGAAGAGCCTTGGAAAGAGGGCCGCGTGATCGTCGATCCAGTGCAGCGCGGCGTTGGAGTAGATGAATTCCGGCGCCCGCTCCGGCTCCCAGCCCGCGATGTCGGCCTGGATCCACTCGATGCGGTTAGGCGGCTCGGCCGCTTTCGCGAGCATCTCGCTCGATATCTCGACGCCGGCCACCCGGGCGCCGGCGAACCGCTCTGCGATCACCCGCGTGACGTTGCCCGATCCGCATCCGAGGTCGTAGACGATCGATGCGCCGGTGATCGGAACGCGATCCAGAAGCTCGAGCGCGGGGCGCAACCGGTGATCGGTGAACCTGTGGTACTGGCCGGGATCCCAGCGGGTGCCGGCGGGACGCGACGGGTGCGCTTCATCCACTGGGTCAACGCCGCCCGTGCACGACGATCGGACACTCCATGCGGTTCCCCCACTCCTGCCACGAAGCGACGTAGTTGCGCACGTTCGGGTGCCCGAGCAGGCGCAACGCCAAGTACGCATGCGCGGAGCGGTAGCCGGTGTTGCAGTAGGCGATCACCGGTGTGTCGCGGGTGATCCCGACGGATGCGTAGCGCTCGCGCAACGTATCGTCGTCGAGCATGCAGCCCTTGTCGTCGAGGTTGTGAACCCATTCGAGGTGCACCGCGCTCGGGACCGCTCCGGCGCGGGCGGCGCCGCGCGGGTCCTCGCCGTACCACTCACCGTCGGTCCGGGTATCGAGGATCACCGTCGATGGATCGTCGATGGCGGCGGCGACGTCCGACCAGGCCGCGCAGACCGATTCCACCGCTTCGAACGGATACGTGCTCGCTTTCGGCGCCGCCGCCTCGTGGGTGAGCGGCTGCCCGGCTGCCTCCCAGGCCCGCACTCCGCCGTCGAGCACGGCGACCCGCTCGTGCCCGAGGTATTCGAGAAACCAGAAGGCGCGCGCTGCCGACTCGTCGGTGGTGTCGCTGCATACGACGACCAGGTCTTCGCGCCGGATACCGGCGCCCGCGATCTGGAACGCCCACATCCTGGTGAACGAGGCGAGCGGTGCGGGGTCGCTGTCGTAGGTATTGATCCCGTACACGCTGAAGTGACGCGCGCCGGAAATGTGACCGTTCGCGTAGCGCTCGCCACGCCGCACGTCGAGCACGATGAGGCCATCGTCGTCGAGGCGGGCGGCGAGGGCGGCAGGGTCCCACAACAGCGAGGCAGAAGCGGATGTCATTGTGTTCGTCTCCTCCGGAACGCGGGGACTATTTCACGTTGGCCGGCCACCTGCCTTCAGAGGCCCGGCGTGTCCTCATTCGTGGCGTTGGCACGTCAAGCACGCATGTTTCACGTTGCCAAGCGGCACTTTGACTTCACACCGCTACGGATGATCTGCGGCAGCGCTCCCGGGGCCGGGAAGCCTGTGGCGATACGCCGGCGCAACAGCGCGCCCGCCGCATCACCCCGGCCGATGCGAGCGGCCGGGATGTGCGTGCTTGCGCAGACTCCGATGAGGCGGCGCGCGCGATACGGGTCGAGCGATGACCGGCCGCTACATCCAGCCTTCGCCGCGAACGTGCTCGAGCATGTCGTCGAGGGCCAGCTCCCAGCGATCGAAGAGCATGTCGATCTCGTGCTCCTCGATGATGAGCGGCGGGCAGAACGCGATGCGGATCCCGCCCCCGGTGCAGGCGCGCAGGAGCACCCCGCGCCGGGTGCAGGCGTCGGTTGCCCATCCGGCGAACGACAGGTCGAAGCTCTCCTTCGTCTCCTTCTCCTTGACAAGCTCGACGGAGCCGATGAGACCCACCCCGGACGCATCGCCGACGAGCGGGTGATCGCCGAGCGCGGCAAGCCGTGCCTGCGCATGCTTCGAGACCTTGCGCACGTGGACGCCGATGTCCATCTCGTCGTAGATCTTCATCGTCTCCAGGGCGACCGCGGCGGGCACCGGATGGCCCGAATAGGTGAAGCCGGTGCCGAGGATGCCGTTCTTGCCGGAGAGCTCCCGGATCGGCCCGTAGACCTTCTCGTTCAGGATCACCGCCGAGATGGGCAGGTACGCCGAAGAGAGCTGCTTGGCGATGACCAGGATGTCCGGCCGGATGCCGAAGGTCTCGCACGCGAAGCGGTTGCCGGTTCGGAAGAAGCCGGTGATGACCTCGTCGGCGACCATCAGCACGTCGTACTTCGCAAGCACCGCCTGGATCTTCTCGAAGTAGGTCTTCGGCGGGATGACCGCGCCCCCCGCCCCCATCACCGGCTCGGCGATGAACGCGGCCACGGTGTCCGGGCCCTCGGCGAGGATGAGCTGCTCGAGCTCCTCCGCGCGCCGGGTCGCGAATGCTTCCTCGCTCTCGCCCGGATGGCCGTCGCGGTAGTAGTTGTGGCTGCCGGTATGGAGGATGTTCGGGATCGGCAGATCGAAGCCCTTGTGCATCGCAGGCAGGCCGGTGAGCGACCCCGACGACACCGCGATGCCGTGATAGCCGTGCTCGCGGGCGATGATCTTCTTCTTCTCCGGCTTGCCGCGAGCGTTGTTGTAGTACCAGACGAACTTGACCATGTGGTCGTTCGCCTCGGAGCCCGAGTTCGCGAACCACACCCGCGCCATCGGCACCGGGGCCATGGCGAGCAGCCTCTCGGCGAGATCGATGGCGGGCATATTCGAGCGATGGAAGAACGTGTGGTAGGTCGGCAGCTTCCGCATCTGTGCGATCGCGGCCTGGATCAGGCGTTCGTTGCTGAACCCGAGCGCCGTGCACCACAGACCCGCCATACCCTCGATGTACTCGTTGCCTTCGAGGTCCTTGACGTACACCCCGTACCCCTCATCGAGGATGAGCGGCCCTTCCTTCTCGTGGCGGACGAGGTTGGTCATTCCGTGCATGAGCGATGCGATATCGCGTGCATGGGGGGAGTTGAGTACCGCGGACATGGTCGTAATCTCCTTCGGGCGTCTTCACACAGCACCGAGCGGCTGCGGCTCGCAGGCTGATTGGCTCGTGAGACAAGCCCGGCGATCGAGCGGACGGCGCAGTCTAAAGCCGCGCCTGGGGATGCGCCAGCCCGCATCCAACGAAAAGGAATTTACATGGGTTGCGCCTCACTCGCTTACCACCCTTTCCCGATCGTTTCTTGCTGACCGGCCACAAGGCGTGTTCTCAGAACTTGGTCAGGTACTGGTCGATCTCCCACTGCGAGACTTCGTTGTGGTAGTCCCACCACTCCTGGGTCTTGAGCTCGACGTACGCGTCGAACAGATCTTTCCCCATCACCTGCTTGCCGAGCGGATCGGCGGCGAACGCCTCGATTGCCTCGAGCAGAGTGCGCGGCAGCAGCTTGACCCCCTTGCGTGCGAGCTGCGCGTCGCTCAGCAGGTACATGTTCTCGTCGATCGGATCCCCGGGGTCGAGATCGTTCTCGATACCGTCGAGGCCCGCGGCAAGCATCATCGCGGCTCCCAGGTAGGGGTTCATCGCGGGATCCACGGCGCGGCATTCCAGGCGCGCCGCCGACAAATAGGGTCCATGCCCGTTGCCGCTGCCCTCGATGTGGGGCCTGAGCTTCGGCACGCGCAGCATGTGGGTACGGTTGTTGCCGCCGTAGGAGACGAACACCGGCGCCCACGTGAAGCCGGTCATCGAGCCGGTCTTGATCAGGCGCTTGTAGGAGTTCACGGTCGGACAGGTGGTGGCGACGATCGCCGCCGCATGCTTCCTGACTCCGCCGAGGAACTGGTAGGCAAGTCGCGACAGGCCGCAGCCGCGTGCGTCGCGCGCATCTCCGCAGAGG
>JAKZYK010000451.1:0-2746 GCA_047514485.1 Gammaproteobacteria bacterium | reverse complement strand
GCTGGGTCTACCGCTCGAAGAGGTCGTTGCCACCGTCACCGCCAATGCCGCGAAGCTCATCCGCATGGAGGACGAACTGGGCAGCTTGGCCGTCGGCCGCGAGGCCGACGTCACGGTGCTCGACGTGCTGAAGGGCCGTTTTCAGCTCTCCGACAACAGCGGGGTCGATGTCGTCACCGATACGTTGATCCGCCCGGCATTCTGCCTGCGGGGCGGGACACGGATCGACGCCGACTCACTCCTTGTGCCGCCGGCGATCGAAGCGGCGGCTTGATTGGCTCGAACCCCGCCCAAGCGCCGTCTTGACGGCGCAGTCGGGCGGTCCGGATCCGGTGGGGAGTGCGTGGACACTCGCAAGTCGGCGTGCCTTCGCCAAACACATGATCGGCAGCATCGAAAACGGCGAAGGGCGGTAGGGGCGCGGGTATGGCGCGACGGCGCCAAGCACTGGTTGGCTCGACCTTCGCAATTCAGGCAATCGGCATCACTCGCCAGCGAGCGCGGCACCGGCCAGAGCATCTACCCCGGACGTCAATCAGGCCGCCTTCACGGATGCGGAGGCCGTAATCGCCTTGATGCTGCGCATTGTCCGTACGCATGCGACGGCCGCCTCCGCCCCTTTCTTCGCCATGTGCCCGGTGAAGAACGCGACATGTTCGTCGTGCTCGCGGAATCGCTGCGGGGTGAGCACCATAGATATCACCGGCACCTCGGTGTCGAGCTGGACGGACATCAAGCCGTCGATAACCGATTGGGCGACGAACTCGTGCCGATAGATCCCGCCGTCGACCACGAAGCCCGCGGCGACGATCGCGGCGTATCGGCCGGTCTTCGCGAGCAGCTTTGCGTGGAGCGGGATCTCGAGACTTCCAGGGACCTCGAACACGTCGACGCATTCGCGCGAGACGCCGAGTCGTTCGAGCTCGGCGAGAAAGGCGTCGCGGCCGCGTTCGACGATGGCGTGGTGCCAACACGCCTGCACGAAGGCGATACGCGAGGCGGCGGATTGGATATCGGTCTGATTCATGGCGCAAGCTCCCTGATGCAGTGACCAGAATCAGGGCGGCGGGAATCGGACCCGCGGCTCGCGTCGTCAGCGCAAACCGGCTGCGATCCCGTTCTCTTCCATCCGGACTGTGACCGTCGGCTTCGGATTCGCACCGAATCTGCTGACCCTGCCGCAGCAGGCGCTCGCGGGCTGATGCGCAAATGCGCAATCACCGCCGGTGGGGAATTTCACCCCGCCCCGAGAACGTACGCGAGCATGGCTCGCGCAGGGGCAGTATATCGGCGGAGACGGTGAGCGCGGTAGCCGCAACGGGCGGCGGGGTTCAATGCGCCCGAGCACCCGGCCCCTTCACGCGATCACATGAAGATCGTCTCGATATCGAGATCGAGCATGTAGCGGCCTACCGTCTCGAAGTTGGTGTGGCGTCCCTGGACCTGCTGCGAGACGGCGTGCGCATCGCGGAACCGGCGCTCGAAGGCACGGCTCTCGAAGATCGCGGTGGCGCCGGCGAGGCGATAGACCTGCTCGGTGACGGCGGTCGCCTGATTGATCGCATACGTCGTCGCGAGACGGATGCGGGCGCGCTGCGCCATCGTGATCTCGCGTGTCGCGTCGACCTCGGCCCAGACCTCCCGGACCGTCTCGCGCTGGTAGGCGCGCGCGGACCCGAGCTGGGCTTCGAGCTCCGCGAGCCGGGTATGGATCACGGAGCTCTCGCGCATCGACGTGCGCGCGCCGCGTGGTGATTTCGTCCCCGCGAGCGCAAGGAGATCGTCGAGCATGGCGCGCGCGATGCCGAGCGCGACGCCGGAGAACACGCTCGCGTAGACGTTCGTGGTCGGGAATATGTAGAGCGTGGAGTCGAGCCGGCACTCCGCGGGGGTCTCCCGGTCCAGGGTGAGCCGCGATTCGACGAACAGGTCGTCGACGGTGTAGCCCTCGCTCCGCGTTCCTCTGAGGCCCATCACGTACCAGTCGTCGGCGATCTCCGCCTGCTCTCTCGGAAACAGCGCGGTACGGTTGGCGTGGACGCCGTGCGCGTCGAGCCGCGGATTCCCGTCCGCCTCGTAGACCATGCAGTGCCCGCCGAGCCAGGTCGCATGCTTTGCGCCGCTCGCGAACTTCCATGTCCCGTTCACGCGGTAGCCGCCATCGGTCGCGACTGCGGTGCCTTGTGCGCCCGCTCCCCAGGCGAGCACCGCATCGGGCGGACCGAAGACCTCGCGGGCTGCATCCTCGTCCATGAACGCCGCGGACATCGCGCAACCGAACGCCTGGCCGAGGCACCACGCGGTACTCGCGTCGGCACCCGCGATGATCTCGGTCACCGCCGCGAGCACCGGAATCGGCAGCTCGTATCCACCGACGTGCGCCGGGAGGGTCAGCCGGAACAGCTCGCGTTCGTGCAGTGCATCGAGCACGTCGGCGGTCAGCTCCCTCTCCGCTTCGATCGCCGCTGCCCGCTCGCGGAGCAGGGGAGTCATCGAGCGTGCCCGTTCCGGCCAGATCCGGTCATCGGGCATGATGGTGGTCGCAGGCGTGCTTGACGCTGATATGGGCACGGATTGGAGTCCTGTCTGACTTGGCGGCGGGATGTTGCAGGGCGTTCGGGCGTCGATGATACCGGCGGCAATCAACCGCGGCTCAGGCGTTCCTTCGGTGGCACGGTGTCGCAGGCAAGGTCCCGGATGCGGCGCTTGCTCGCGAGCGGCTCCAGCACGGTCTCGCCGGGCTTCA
>JAKZYK010000450.1:0-2961 GCA_047514485.1 Gammaproteobacteria bacterium | reverse complement strand
GGGCAGGCTCCTCTCGGCGCTCGACATCGCGCGCCACGCCCGGCGCATCGTGAAGCAGAACCTCGCCTGGGCCCTGGGCTACAACCTCGTCGCCCTGCCGCTCGCCGCCTCCGGTGCGGTGCCGCCCTGGGCCGCGGCCATCGGCATGTCCCTCAGCTCGCTCGCGGTGGCCGCCAACGCGCTCCGCCTCGGCCGCGGCACGCCGCACGACCCCGGGCGCTGACTGTGATGGAAATTCTTCCGCTCCTCATCGGAATCTCCATCGTCGCCGTCATCGCGATCGCTGCAATCTTCCTGTGGGCGGTCCGCTCGGGCCAGTTCGACGACCTCGACACCCCGGCAGTCAGAATCCTCGCCGACGACGACGAAGACGAATCGGCTCCGCGGGGGTGATCGGCAATGCGCCGGGTGTACCGGCGTCCGCGGCTGCGATCGATGGCCGTCCTGACCACGCGGGGCGTGATGGCCTGCGCTCTCGGAGATTCAGGTCGGTCCGAATCCCGGGTCCGAATCCTGCTGCGGTCTCGGCATCGCGCCAATCACCAGTCAATGTGGACTGCGACGGCCGTCGTTCCACTCCGTCGGATCCCGTAGCCGTTCTTCGTTCAGGTTCGTCCACGCCGTTGACGTAGGCACGCATCTCGAATTGGGCAGTCTGGATGGACATCCGGCGCCACGGTCACCGATCACCCCACGGACTTCCATCGCCGCGAACGTAGCGGCACGCGGTATGACGCGAGCACGACCCGGCCACGAACGCCACGAGCCCCCTACGACGGATTCCAGTCTCCGGCCGCCGGTCCCGCCTCCGGACGAGTGTCGCCCGAATCCCACGACGCCATCGCGACCATCAGCGCATGGTCGTAGTCGATGCGCTCCCCATGCCAATGTGCGGTCGCGGTCTCGCAGTCGATGGCGATCCCGAGGGATTCGCTCTGGACGATGATGGTGTCGGGCGAAGATATCGTCTGCCGTCGCGGTGGTCCGACTGTCATCCCGTGCGGGTTGGTGAACCGGAACGCGCCGTCGTCGACGCGCTGCACATCGAATCCGCCCTCGTGCACCAGCCGGTGATGGGTCGGGCACAGCAGGATGAGGTTGTCGAGGGAGGTCTCCCCACCGTTGGCCCAGTGCCGCACGTGATGGCCGTGGAGCCGGTGGGTGGCGGGGCAGCCGGGGAAGCGGCACCCGCGGTCGCGGCTTGAGAGCGCCCGTCGTACCGCCGGCGGGATGCTGCGGGTGCGGCGCCCCACGCTGAGCGGCTCGCCGTTGGAGCCATCGACCACGGGGACGATGCCCGCATCGCAGCACAGCCAATGAGCGCAGGACAGCGCCCCCTGAGCGGCCCAGACCTCGCGTCGGTCGAACTCGGCAATGAGGGCGAGAAGGCGCCAGGTGGCGGCGTGGATGTGGGCGGCGAGGGTGGAGACGGCGCCGGCGAGGGCGTCGTCGTCCATGGCGGAGAAATCGTCACTGGGGACGGCGTAAACGGTGGTCATGGAATCAAGAAAAATCGTCGAGAAATCGAAATGAAACTATACAACCATTATCTAAATTCATCAACGAAGTACATACGAATACATGGATGTTTCAATTTTATTTTCAATTTGATAATTGCATTGTCACCAAAGATGTTTCTACGCGCTAAAGTTATGACGATGAGATTGGACTTCTGACAGGATCCGACCATTCACGGCAACAACCAGACCGGGTCGCCACGGCGACAGTCGCGGGAGACACGTGCTGAGTAGCAAGGAGACAGGGAGGCGTCTTGGTTCCGGACGCGAGCCGGAGCATGCTGCAATGCTCGAGCAGGTCCACGACGCCAACATCGCCGTCACCGTGCCGGCGCGTCGCGAACGGCCTCTGCTGACGCGAACACCAACAATTTGCGGCGCTACGGAGAACGCATCGCGTTGACGTATGATACGAGCGCACCGGCTGAAGTTGACAGGTGCTCTCGCCTCGTGAAATTTGGCATCGCATTGCCCCCCGGACTGAACGCAGACACCCTTCGATGGCCTACATCGGGCGCTCGCCGGCCAGCGTCGCCCGGTGCAGCACCCGGCGAAAGCCCGTCCCGTTGCGCGCGGCGCCGAAGTCGTCGTTGAGCGCGTTGTGCAGCACCACCCGGTTGTCCCAGATGAGCAGCGTTCCCGGCGACCAGCGAAAGCGGAAGGTGAACTCCGGTCGGGTGGCGTGCTCGTGGAGGTAGCGCAGCACCGGCGCGCTCTCCTCCATCGTCATCGTCTCGAAGCAGCGAGTGAAGACCGGGTTGACGAAGATCGCCTTGCGGCCGGTGACCGGGTGGGTGCGCACCACCGGGTGCACCTGCTCGATGGCATCGGTGCCCCCGCGCTCGCGCATGCCGCGAAACTCCGAGGCGTAGAGCTTCGGCTCGCCCGAGGCGTGGCGCGCGCTCAAGCCCTCGAGCATCCGCCGCATGCCGTGCGAGAGCGTCTCGTACGCCAGAACCATGTTGGCGAACATCGTGTCGCCGCCGACCGGAGGAAGCTCGCGCGCATAGAGCACGGCGCCCCCGGGGGGCTGCTCCAGGAAGGTGAGGTCGGCATGCCACCTGGACCCGAAGTTGTGCGTCTCCTCCGGCTCCTTGACGATTTCAATGATGTCCGGATGTTCCGCGAGCCCCGCCACGTAGGGATGGGGTTCGAGCGGGCCCAGGCGCCGCGCGAATGCGCGGTGCTGCCCTGCGGTGAGGTCCTGATCGCGGAAGAAGATGACGAGGTATTCGTGCAGCGCGTCGCGAATTGCCTCGAAGGTCTCGTCGGACAAGGGAAGGGCGAGGTCCACGCCATGGATCTGCGCGCCGAGCGCGCCGGCGACCGCCTCAACCCGGAAGGAAGTGTCAATCATCGCCGTCTCCTCCTGAGCGAACTCGCGGGACTCGGGGCGTTGCGAGCGCCCGCGATGCTACGCCCGGCTCCCCCCGGCGACAATGGA
>JAKZYK010000449.1:0-3588 GCA_047514485.1 Gammaproteobacteria bacterium | reverse complement strand
GCGTTGCTCACCACCCGGGGATTCCGCGACGTTCTCGAGCTCGGTCGGTTCCGTTCGCCGAGGCTCTACGACCTGAGCTTCCGCAAGCCGGAGCCATTGGTCGAGCGGCGCCTGCGTTTCGAGATCGACGAGCGCACGAGTGCCAGGGGAGAGGTCTTGGTGCCGGTCGACCTCGATGCCCTCGATCGACTCGCCGAGCGGCTGATCCAGGAGGAGATCGAGGCGGTCGCCATCTGCTTCGTCAACTCGTACGTCAATCCTGAGAACGAGTTCGAGGCCATGCAACGGCTCCAGTTGCGCCTGGCCGGCATTCCGGTATCCGCTTCGGCTCAGTTGTTGCCGCAGATCCTGGAGTACGAGCGTACCTCCACGACCGTGGTCAATGCCTATATCCGGCCTGTTGTGGAGACGTACGTGACCGCGCTCGTGAGACGGATGCGCCAAATCGGGGTACAGGTACCGCTCACGATCATGCAGTCGAGCGGCGGTGTGCTCCCCGCCGAGTTGGCCGCCGCCAACCCCGTCTACATCATCGAGTCGGGGCCGGCGGCGGGCGTCGTCGGTGCGCAGCGCCTCGGCGCATCGATCGGACTCGACGATCTGATGATTCTGGACATGGGAGGCACGACTGCGAAGGCGTCGCTCATCGAAGACGGCCAGTTCACCATCAATCCCGACGCCGAGGTCGCGGCCGAGGCGGCCGGACACCGACTGCTCCAGGGTGGCGGCATTCCCATTCAGGTTCCGAGCATCGACATCGTCGAAGTCGGCGCGGGTGGCGGCAGCATCGCCACCGTCGATGCGGCGGGAGGGGTTCGGGTGGGGCCGCGCAGCGCCGGCGCCGTGCCGGGGCCGGTGTGCTACGACCAGGGCGGGATTCAGCCGACGGTGACCGACGCCAACATGATCCTGGGATATCTGAATCCGGCCGCGATGGTGGGCGGCGATCTGGCGCTCGACTATGCCAAGGCCGAAGCGGCTCTCGCGGATCTCGGAGCCGAGATCGGTCAGTCGACTATCGACACCGCCTACGGAATCCATCTGATCGCCAACGCCAACATGATGCGCGCGCTGTCGAGCGTCTCCGCCGAACGCGGTCGAGATCCGTCCCGGTTCACTCTCGTCGCGATCGGTGGCAGCGGGGGGGTTCACGCCGGAGGTATTGCCGAGTCGCTGCGCATCCGCCGGCTCCTGGTCCCCCCCGCGGCGGGTCTGTTCAGCGCCCTCGGCCTGCTCTTCGCGGAGCTGGAGCACTATCTCGTTCGCGCCTGCTACCAGCTCCTCGCGGATACGACACCCGATGGCTTCAACGCCGCCGTCGAGCCTCTGGTCGAGGAGGCCCACCGCCTGCTCCGGTCCGAGGGCTTCACGGAACCGGCCCAACGCGAGATCCGGGTTCAGGCCAACATGAAGTACGTGGGCCAGGCCTCGACCCTGCCGATCGCCTGCGGGACGTTCCCCGTCGACGCGGACGGTCTGTCGGCACTGGCACTGGAATTCGGCAATTCGCACCACCAGAGCTTCGGCTACCGCTCCGACGACGAGCCCCTGCAGTTCGTCTCCGTGAAGGTCATCGGCCGCGGCCACTCCGCCACCGCCCGGCTGCCCGAGCGGGTTGCCCGGGCGCAGGAGTGGATCGTCGAGCGTGGAGAGCGACAGGCCTACTTCGGCCCGGCCATCGGTTGGTTGGCGACCCCGGTGGTGCCGCGCGCAGCTCTGGGGGAGAAGGCGATGGATGGCCCGTTGATCGTGGACGAGTACGATACGACCAACGTCGTGCGTCCGGGCTGGCGCGCGGGTCTCGACAGTTGGAACAATATCGTCGTCGAACGCAAGGACTAGCGGGGCTTCGCCTCGGACCGACGAGGTATGGAGAGGTTGCGCAGCTCGGATGAGCGTAGCGCAGTCCGACATGGAGCATTGCCTGTGCAGATCGATCCGTTCCGCCGCGAGCTCGTCAAGAACGGACTGACGACGATCGCCGACAACATCGTGGTGAGCGTGATCCGCACCGCGCGCTCGACCCTGGTCAAGAACGGCATGGATTTCACGAGCTCCGTCTGCGACGCGCACGGCGAGATGGTGGCCCAGGGGCTGGCGCTGCCTTCCCAGCTCGGCGCCACGATGCCGGCACTGAGAGGCTGTCTCGACTACTTCGGCGACGATCTCCAGCCCGGGGACATGATTGTCAACAACGATCCCTACTCCGGCGGCAGCCACCTCCCCGACGTGTTCATGTTCCTGCCCGTATTCGCGCAGGGCGAACGGGTCGCTATTCTCGGCCTCGTCCTCCACCACACCGACATGGGCGGCCGCATGGCCGGCGGCAATGCGGCCGACAGCAACGAGATCTACGAGGAAGGCCTGCGAATCGCCCCTTGCAAGATCCAGGTGCGCGGAGAGTCCAATTCGACGGTGCTGCGCTTCATCGAGCACAACGTTCGGGTGGCGGACACGGTATTGGGCGACATTCGCGCGCAGATGGCCGCCCTGAACGGAGCCGGGGAGGAGCTCCGGAAGCTGATCTCCGACTTCGAGGTTGCGGAGTTCAAGGCGTACATGAAGGACATCGTCGACTACACCGAACGGCTCGCCCGAGCGAGCATCGCCGCGCTACCGGATGGAGAGGTGGAGTTCACGGAGTGGAACGACGATGACGGGGTCGGCCACGGCCCGATCAGGATTCACGTCAAGCTGAAGGTCGAGGGTGACGAGATCACGGTGGACTTCTCGGGCACGTCGCCGGAGATGGGTGGGGCCCTGCATCCCAACTATTGGTTCACCGTCTCGATCACCTACGCGGCGCTGCGCACCGTGCTGCAAGCGGACATGCCCAACAATGCCGGATTCTATCGGCCCATCAAGGTGATCGCCCCCGAGGGCTCCTGGGTGAACCCTCGGTTCCCCGCGGCGGTGGGAGCACGCGGACAGGGGGGATATCGGCTGCGTTCACTGATCCTGGGGGCGCTCTCCCAGCTCGTCCCGGAACGCATACCGGCCTGTACGGGCGGATCGGAGTTCGGACTTGTGGTGGCGGGAAACGACGAGAACCGCAAGCCCTACATCCACCTCGAGTACCACAACATCACCGGGCACGGCGGAGGACCGGACCGGGACGGGCAAGATGCCGGCCCGTACTGCCTGGACAACAACGCAAACACCCCGGTGGAGGTCATCGAGGCCGAGAACCCCATTCTGGTCGAGGAGTATGGATTCATCCGAGATACGGGCGGCGCCGGAAAATATCGTGGCTCCCTCGGTATCGCCCGGCAATACCGTCTGCTCGCCGACGAGGCACTGGTGAACGTGCGATCCGACCGGCACCTGCACTCGCCCTGGGGCCTGCACGGCGCAAAGGGGGGCACCGTCGCCCGCACGCTCAAGATCACGCAGGGAGGCGAGGAAGAGATGCCCTCCAAGTTCATCGCGACCTTCAAGCGGGGCGATGTCCTGCGGGCCGAGATGCCGGGGTCGGGAGGGTTCGGGGATCCTCTCGAACGTGATCCCGGTGCGGTATGCGAGGATGTTCGCCAGGAGAAGGTCTCGATCGAGCACGCCCTGGCGGAATACGGGGTGGTCATCGATCCG
>JAKZYK010000448.1:0-2649 GCA_047514485.1 Gammaproteobacteria bacterium | reverse complement strand
GAGGAGAAGACCGGGCAGTACGTGAGCTGGCACGGATGCGGCGGCATCCGGTTCGCGATGAAGCCGGCGGAGGTGGAGTGGTTCCATCACGTCGCGAGCGTCGGCAAGCTCATCGGCTTCCAGTGCGAGATCATCGACCCGGAGAAGATCAGGCAGATCAATCCGTTCGTGAACATCGAGGGCGTGCTCGCGGGCGCATGGACGATCGAAGACGGCCACGTGGACCCCGCCGGATGCTGCAACGCGCTCGCGAAGGGCGCGCGCGACATGGGGGCGACCATCGCGCGCCGTACCCGGGTGACGGACGTGAAGCAGCGTGCGAGCGGCGAGTGGGAGGTCTTCACCGACCAGGGCAACGTCGTGTGCGAGATGGTGGTGAACGCGGCCGGCTGCTACGCGCGGCAAGTGAGCTGGATGGCCGGCACCGACGTGCCGATCACAAACATGGAACACACCTACCTCGTCACCGAGCCGATCAAGGAGTTCCTGGAGCGCGACGAGGAGATGGTAGTGGTGCGGGACCCGTACACATCCGGGTACTTGCGTCAGGAGCAGAAGGCGGGGCTCATCGGCATCTACGAGACGGCGGACTCGGCCGAGTGCTGGACCTACCGCGGCGGCTGGCCGGATTGGGACGCGGAGAACGAGCTGTTCGAGGCGAACCTCGACCGGCTCGCGCCCTACGTCGAGCGGGCGCTGGAGCGGATGCCGATCTGGCGCGACGCCGGCATCAGGCGCATCGTGTGCGGCGCGATCCCGCACACCCCCGATGCCAACCCGCTGCTCGGTCCGGCCGCGGGATTGAGGAACTTCTGGCAGTGCTGCGGCGCATCCATCGGCATCGCCTCCGGTGCGGGCTGCGGCAAGTACCTGGCGCAGTGGATGGTGCACGGCGACAGCGAGATCAACATGGCCGGTGTCGACCCACGCCGGTTCGGCGGCTACGCCCCCGGGGAGTACACCAAGGCCAAGTCCCACCAGGACTACGAGCACATGTACGCCCTGCACCTGCCCGGAGAGGAGCGCCCCGCCTCGCGCGGCGAGCGGGTCACGCCGCTGTTCGACAAGCTCGCCGAGAAGGGCTGCGTATACACCGAGGCGAACGGCTGGGAGCGCCCGAAGTGGTTCTCGCTCGACGGCCGGGAGGAGGAGGTCGGGTTCCGGCACAACAATGTCTTCGAGGTCGTCGCGGCCGAGTGCCGCGCGGTGCGCGAGCGGGTCGGGGTGCTCGATCTGTCGAGCTTCGCGAAGTACGACGTGACCGGGACGGGCGCCGAGGCCTACCTGAACGTGATCACCGCGAACCGCATGCCGAGACGGATCGGCGGCATCGTGCTCGCGCACTATCTGTCGCCGGAGGGCCGCATCGCCGGCGAGTCGACGATCACCCGGCTCGCCGCGGATCGCTTCTACGTGCTGTCCGGCGCCGGGGCCGAGGATCGCGACATGGACAGCCTCGTCCAGGGGCCGCGCGACGGGCTCGACGTCACCGTGACCAACGTCACCGGCGAGTGGGGGGTGCTGGTGCTCGCGGGGCCGCGCTCGCGCGGGGTGCTCGCGAAGCTGACCGGGGCAGAACTCGATAACGCGCACTTTCGATGGCTGACCGGCAAGGAGATCGAGGTCGCCGGGGTTCCCGTTCGCGCCCTGCGGGTGAGCTATGTCGGCGAGCTCGGCTGGGAGCTGCACTGCCCGACGGCGCGCCTCGCCAATCTGTACGATGCGGTGTGGTCCGCCGGGGAGGAATTCGGTATCGCGGACTTCGGCGTCTATGCCGTCGACTCGTTGCGCCTCGAGAAGGCGTACCGGGGCTGGGGGGTGGAGCTCACCAACGAGATCACGCTGGTCGAGGCGGACATGGAGCGTTTTGCCGCGTTCGACAAGGACGACTTCACCGGCAAGACGGCGATGCAGCGGGTCAAGCAGTCCGGCATTGTGACGCAGCTCGTCTACGTGGAGGTCGAGCCGGGGGACTGCGACGTGCACGGCGGGGAGCCGGTGATCGCGAGCGGCAAGGTGGTCGGAATCACCACCTCCGGCGCTTACGGACACTACACGGACAGGAGTCTCGCCTTCGCCTACGTCGAGCCTCACCTCGCCGCGCCGGGTACGACGTTCGTCATCGACGTCCTCGGCGAGCCGCGCAGGGCGACGGTGCTCGCCGAGCCCGTGTACGATCCCGGCAACGAGCGGCTGCGGGCGTGAGCTTGGCGGGCGGGCCGGTCTGGATCGGAGGCCGGTCCTTCCGAGCCTTCCGGCGAGACGAATCTGGCTGACCGTGCTTTTCGGGCCGCAATCCGATCCTTCTGTGGTCAGGATTCCGGCCCGTGAGATTCTACGGGCTACTGGATGTCGACTGCGTAGCCCTCTCCAACCGTCATTCACACCGGATCGGCGAGGAGAGCCTCGATGATCAGCCATATCGACCACCTGGTTCTGACCGTCAGCGACATCGAGGCATCCGTCGCCTTCTACAAACGGGCGCTGCTCGTGACGGATTCCACGTTCGCGAACGGGCGCAGGGCACTGCACTTCGGGAATCAGAAGATCAATTTGCAGGTGCTCGGCCAGGAGACGAGGAATCACGCCGCCGTCGGATCCGGGGATCTGTGTCTCGTCACGACATGGCCGCTTCCCGATGTCATCGCG
>JAKZYK010000447.1:0-4657 GCA_047514485.1 Gammaproteobacteria bacterium | reverse complement strand
GAAGCCTATTGCCGTATCTCAAGCTATCTGCAGTCCATGGCGAATCGGGGTTACAACCCGCTGGTGGCCATTCAGATCGCTCTCGCCGGGCGTGCCGTTGATAACATGGGTGAGTAGTTATTGCGCCAGGCAAAGCTTGGTGAGGAGAGGAAGCCATGTAAACGGACAGACATGACGGAAACCCTCTACGCGACCCAGCAGGTGAGAGTCCTGACCGGACAAGGTTGGCCACCAGCCGGAATCGAGTGTTGCGTGGTCCGGGGGTGACCCCGGCTGCGAAGCGTACACAGAGAGCGTGCAGGCCGCGTGATAGAGCCTCGAAAGCTCCAATGCGGAGTCGACGCCGTTAATCCAGCGAAAGCGGGAATCCGGAAGTATGGTTCCGGCTACGCCGGGTTTGGGGAACGGGCGCTCAGATCGGCTTCGCGACCGGCGTCCACCGTTGCTCGCGGCGCCGAATCCGCCCGTCCCGGTCCTCCGAATCGTAGTAGGTCGGCGTCGTGGCCGGGATGCCGTCGACAGATGTCTTCAGCGCATTCAGGTTCAGGGTCGCGAAGCCGCCGCCGGGGTCGGCCGCGTATGCACCGATGTACACCCCACAGCGCCGGCACATCAGGAATTCGGCGGTTTGCAGCCCGAACCGGTAGCGGTGCAGGGCATCCCGATCGACGACCGAGAACTCTACCGATCCGGCCGGATCGCTCGTACAGCGGGTCGCATGGCGGCGGCAGAACGAGCATTGGCAGGACCGTACCGGCCACTGGGGCGGTGCGATCGCGGTGCGATACGTCCAGCCGATCGCCCCGCAGTGGCAGCTTCCTTCGTACGCTTCGTTCATGGCGTGCGCTCCATCGTCTTGATGCCGGCTCACGGCGCCGTCCCGTCCCTGGTGCCGCCGCAAGTGCAGCGCAGGCCACGCGAAGATCAATCGACCCCGGTATCGGTCGCGTGCATGCTACCGGCCACGGTAGCTCTTCGCGAGCGCATGGAAGACGTTGGTCAGGACCATTTTGCGCTCGTCGAACACCCGTCTCCGTGGGCTGGAGACCGTAGGGGCGACGCATGCGTCGCCCCTGCCCGGGTCATCGTGAGCGCTGCATTGACGCCGCACATCAGCATCATTTCGCTCAGACATGGTCATTCGGACCTTCAATATCCGTCTGGCGCCTGAGCGTGAAACGACCCTGAGGTGCGGTACGTACCGGACCACTGGTGCGGAGCGTATAGCGCGCAACGAAACCGGTCGCGAACGCAGTATCCTCTCACCGTGAACGGAGGCGTCCGGCGAGCCGCGCGCCCCACGTTCACGATTCCACGTTCATCGGAACCATCGAGCCGCCATGAATCATCGCAACGAGAACAACCGCAACGATCCCGCCCCCAAGGCCCGAGCCGTCGGCATCAACCACATCGCCCTCGAGGTCGGCGACATCGACGAGGCGCTCGACTTCTACGGCAACTTCCTGGAGTTCGAGATCCAGCGCCGTAGCGAGAACGCGGCCTTCATCTACTTTGGCGACCAGTTCATCAACTTCTCCAAGGGCCGCGAGCAGGGGCCGGACGGCAATCGGCACTTCGGTATCGCGGTTGACGACAAGGATCTCGTGCGCCGGACCCTCGCCGAGATGGGGGTGGAGCTGCTCGACGGGAGGTTTCTCGACTTCCTCGACCCGTGGGGCAATCGGGTCGAGATCACGACCTACACCAACATCCAGTTCAGCAAGGCCGACCATGTCCTGCGCGGCATGGGGCTCGGACATCTCCGAAAGACGGATCAGGCCATCGAGGAGCTCCGGAAGAAGGGCATGGCGCCATAGCCCGCATGTCCTCGCCAACCGAGGTGTCCGTCCCCGAGAGCATTGCCGCCTGGTACGTGGGGATCGACTGCGCTCGCCATCCCCTCGGTTGACGTGTTCACCATCGGCGCCGGTGGCGGAACGATCGCCGGTGTAGACCGGGCTGGACTGCTGTTCGCCAGGCCGCGGGGCGCCGGCGCGGTGCCCGGGCCGGCATGCTACGGCCAGGGCGGCACCGAGCCCACCGTCACCGACGCACTGCTCGTGCTTGGCCGGCTTCAATCCGGTGGATATGCCGGCGGCTCGGTGTCGCTCGACGAGACGCTCGCGCGCGAAGCTATCGAGCGGCGAATCGCGAGACCGCTCGGCATCGGGGTCGAAGAGGCCGCGGCCGGCGTCACCGGCTCGTGGAGCAGAACCTGCTGCACGCGGTGCAGGAAATCAGCAGCGAACGGGGGCACGATCCACGCCGGTTCGTGCTGGTCTCGGCCGGCGGCGCCGGCCCGATGCACGGAGCGGGGATCGGGCGACTGCTCGGATGCCGCGAGGTGTACGTGCCGCGTCTGTCCGGCGTCTACTGCGCGCTCGGGATACTGCACACCGACGTGCGTCACGACTATGTCCAGGTGCACTTGGCGCGGCTGGACCGGCTCGATTCCGATGCATTCGGACGTATTTACGCAGAGCTGAAATCGCAGGGTGCGGGAGTCGTGCTGACGGTGGACACGGCGGGGTACTTTCGCATGCACATCGTCCCCGCGGGCTGAGCCGGTTGCGGGGGCGGTTGTCGTTATTACCTGTGAAGGTCGAACCGAGGGCTCAGGACGACTCCCGGTGGATCAGCGACAGTACGGAGCGCGCCCGGCTCATGGCCACGTAATGGGCGGCCGATTTCCGGTCCGCTCCATCCGGGGCGGGAAGGTCCACGACGACGATCGCCTCGTTCTCGAGACCTTTGAATTCCTCGATCAATGCGAATCCTACCTTGTCGCCGGGGACCGCTCGCATGGAATACTCGTCCAGGCGCCGGACCCGGCGCGCAGCGTCCGGAGGCATCAGGGCGACGGAAGACTCGCCAAAGTCGAGCGGCGAAAGGATCGTCACTGAGCCGGGTGCGAGGCCCCCCACATCCACCAGCTCGACGAGTTCGCGGGCAGCCTGTCCGGCGGCTTCCCGCCGAGTGGCGGCGGTCTGCCGGCGGACGTCGGGACCGGCTCCGGCTCCGCGTACGCCCAGGTCGGCGTCGAGCGTGTCCTGTATCCATTCCAGGATGACCCGGGTGTTGCGGCAGTTGATTCGCAACGGCATCCGCACGGGGTCGAGCGATTCCAGTCGATCCTTCGCGTGCCGATCGAAGCGATTGGTCAGCGACTGGTTGTTCAGATCATGAAACCAGCACCAGCGCCCGGCTTCCAGTCCACCGGCCAGGACACCGTCCAGCGTCTCGATGCAGCTCATCTCGAACAGGTCCTGCCCTTCGTCGACGATCAGCGCATCGAAGCGTTCCAATCCGGCCCGGCGGCAGTCGAGGCGCACTCCATCAATCAGCGATACCGTCAGGCCGGGCATCGAAAGTGTCGATGCGAGAAAGTGCCTCAGCCAGGGAGAACGGCATACCAGTGCGACCTGCAAGCCGGCTTCTGCCCAACGCCGGGCCAGCCGTTCGGCAAGGAATGTCTTGCCGGTCCCTGCGCCACCGGCGCAGAGCACCCGCGGATTCGCTTCCGCTACATCCGCCATGCGCATCTGGTCATCAGTAAATCTCTCGATGCGCCGCCCAGTGTCCTCCACCTGATGAAACAGCCGGGTATCTACTTCGCTCATCGAGGTGTCCACGTCCGGGCGCAGATACTCCTGGAGTCTCCTCAGTGCACCGTCATCGGGTTGGCCTTTTCCTCCATCTCGCTCTCTCCAATACTCGAACAGACCACGCAGCCAACTTTCGAGATCGCGGCTGCGGCGCGCGTCGGCGAGCATCGCAGGGTCCCACTCGGCGCCGTCGCTTCGCCATTCGCAATCCGGGAATACCACCCCGTAACCGATGGTGAACCGATCGCGAACATCGTCGGGGAGATTGGCGCGCAGGTCTCCCATCAGTCCACGCAACGCCGCCTCTGCCTGGCGGAACGGGCTTTCCTGAGATTGAGTCGTCCGGCCGTTGCGATCCTGGTACTGCCAGAAACCCTCGTGACAAGTGATCCTCCCGCCCTTGACCTCGATAACGTACAAACCTTCCGGACAGCAGATGACGAAGTCGATCTCCGGGAACCGCTTGTGGGGATGCCGGGTAGGCTTCAGTGAGTGGTACGCGATGTAGTGGTCGTCAAAGGCGCGCCGCAGCCTGTCGAATATCTTCTTCTCCGCCTGGCTGCCCGTGTCGTAGGGCGAGCTCGGGACCATGCGCATGACGGCTTTCAGCCCCTGAGCTCCCCGCGGATTTTCGCCTCGGTCTTGTGGTCCAGACGCGCCGCGGACAGTAGCTCGAAAAATCGATCCAGGTCGATTTCAGAAGATATATTCGGCTCGCCAAGCAGATCGATATGCGCCGATCCGCCCTTGACGATGAGCCTGTACTCACCCTGACCGAGGTTGATCCGGGTATGAACGCAGTCCCATTTCTGCGCTCTGGCAAGCTCCCGCGCCGCGGATTTCTCGCGGGACCGCCAAGTCGAGCCGTCACCGAACAGCTCACGGAGTGGACGGACCCTGACCGGGGCTTCGCCCAGGTCGAGTCCAGTACCGGCGATCCGATGGGACATTTGCGCCATGCGATGGGAGACCGCATCCGAAAGCTCGCGGCTCGCGCGGAGCCGTAGAGGTAGTCTCGGCCACCCATCGCGAACACCGAACAGGATGGCGGC
>JAKZYK010000446.1:0-11821 GCA_047514485.1 Gammaproteobacteria bacterium | reverse complement strand
TCGCGATAGCCGCGCGCGAGCTCGAACATGCCGTGGTTGATGGCGTGGAAGCCGGCCAGCGTGATGAACTGGTAGCGGTAGCCCATCTTCGCCAGGGCATCCTGGAATCTCGCAATGGTGGCATCGTCGAGGTTCGCCTTCCAGTTGAAGGACGGCGAGCAGTTGTAGGCGAGCCGCTGGCCCGGGAACCGTTCCCGGATCGCCTGGGCGAACTCGCGCGCCTCGCCGAGGTCCGGCTTCGACGTCTCGCACCACACCAGATCCGCGTAGGGGGCGTACGCGAGCCCGCGCGAGACCGCCTGCTCCATCCCGCACCTCACCTCGTAGAACCCCTCCACCGTGCGCTTGCCGGTGACGAAGGGCTGGTCTTGGTCGTCGATGTCGCTGGTGAGCAGCTTCGCGGCAAGCGCGTCGGTGCGAGCCATGAGCAAGGTAGGCACCCCACAGACATCGGCCGCGAGGCGCGCCGCGGTCAGCTTCTGCACCGACTCCCGGGTCGGCAGCAGCACCTTGCCGCCCATGTGGCCGCATTTCTTCGCCGAGGAGAGCTGGTCCTCGAAGTGCACGCCGGCCGCGCCCGCGTCGATCATGTCCTTCATCAGCTCGAACGCGTTGAGCACGCCGCCGAAGCCGGCCTCCGCATCGGCGACGATGGGCAGAAACCAGTCGACCGAATCGTCGCCCTCCGCGTGGTGGATCTGGTCGGCCCGCGCCAGGGCGCCGTTGATCCTGCGGATCAGATTGGGTGCGCTATCGGAGGGGTACAGGCTCTGGTCGGGGTACATCTGGCCTGCGCTGTTGGCGTCCGCCGCCACCTGCCACCCGGACAGGTAGATGGAGTGCAGTCCCGCCCTGGCCATCTGCACCGCCTGATTGCCGGTGACCGCGCCGAGCGCACGCACGCACGGCTGGGTGTCGAGAGCTTTCCACAGACGTTCTGCGCCCCGGCGCGCCAGGGTGTACTCGATCGGTACCGAGCCGCGCAGCCGTACGACGTCCGCGGCTGAATAGCCGCGTTCTATTCCACGCCAGCGGGGGTCGTCCCGCCACTGCTTATCGAGGATCGCTGTCTCGTGCTCTCGGCTCATGGCTTTCGTCTCCGTACGGGATGGTCTCTCGGGGCGCCGGCCCCTGTGCACTGCGGAACGTTCATGCTAGAGGCGCCGGATCATATAACAAGCCAATTTGCCAGATACTGAAATTTGTTCTTGTCAATAGCTGGTCGGGGCCCGCGGGCGGTTCCCGGCACTCAACAGGAAGCCGGACAGGAGTCGCCTTCGCCGGCCTCATGCCGCCGCTCCCGGCTCGTCGCGCATCCGCGAGCGCAGCGCGAGCGCGACTGGCGCCGCGGCCGCGACCAGCACCGCGGTGACCGCTGCACTGGTTGTGAGATCGACAGCGTCGCCAAGCACGCCAAAGGCGAGCGGCGCGACCGCGCTCGCGGCAGTGGTGACGGTATAGAACAGCCCGAACGCTCTTGCCTGGCGTTCCTCGTGCGCGAGCTCCCCGACAGCGGCGTACAGCGCCGACGACGTTCCGTTGAGCACGATGCCGATCGGTGCGAGCAGCATCCAGAGCACGCTCATCGGCATGGCGATGGCCGCGATGATCCCGAGCGCCGTCGCTACTTCGGTGATCGCGATGGTTCGAATCGTTCCGAGTCGTTCGGCGACGAAGCCGCAGGCGAACTTCCCGGCCGCGCCACCAGCGAAGATCAGCATGATCGCGAAGCCAACGTGCTCTACCGGCAACCCCTTCTCGATCATCAGGAACGGCGCCAGCACCAGGAAGCCGCTGCGCGTCGACGCGTCGATGATAGCGATCACGCTGAGCACGGCGAAGCCGCGGCGGTCGGTGATCCCCCAGCCCGGCGCCGGCACGCCGGCGTGCGGCGTGGGCGGCGCCGTATCGAATACGAACCGCTGCAGAGACAAATGCACACCAAGAGCGACGACCGCCATCGCGATGCCGCACGACGCCGATGATGTCCGCCAGCCGGCGATTCCGATTCCGATTGCGAGCAGGGCGGGAACCAGCGCCTTGCCGACGTCGCCGGCGAAGTTGTAGAAGCCGAGCGCAGCCCGAACCCGCTCGCCTCGATGCGCGCGGCTCACCAGACTCGAAGCGAGCGGGTGCTGCACGCTCGATCCGATCCCGGCCACTACCAACGCGACGAGCAGCGCGCGGAATCCGTCCGCCTCGGCGAGCAGCAGCCAGCCGGCCGCGGCCCCCAACGTCCCGAGAGCGAACAGCCGGCGTTCGCCGAGCCGCTCGGAGAGGAGCCCCGAGGGGATCTGCCCTGCCGTCATCGCGGCGTAGAACGCGCTCTTCAGGGCGCCGGTCTGGGTCAACGACAATCCGAACGCCTGCGCCCACAGCGGCAGGAGCACGAGCAATGCTTCGGCCAGACCGTCGTGGGCCGCATGAGCGGCGGAGCATGTGGCGAGGATCGGGCGCGGAGAGCCGCGATGGGACGAAGACATGGCAGGGCGCGAGGCTACCGGGAAACGGCGGTATCCGCCAAGGCACGGACAAGCGGCGGTCCGGCCGGCATGCAATGCTCCTACCCGAGCCTTCCGTCTCGTTGACATTCAACCCGCCCGCTCCTACCGTTACCCTCCCTGCGCATACCACCGATGAAGGTGACACAGGGTTCCTGGACGGAACCCGACAACCCCGCAGGCCCGAAAGGCGTCGCCGTGCCCAAGCTGCTCGAAGTCGAGAATCTTCGCACCCAGTTCTACACCACCGAGGGCACCGTCAAGGCCGTTGACGGCATCACCTACGACGTGAGCGAGGGGGAGACCCTCGCGATCGTCGGGGAGTCCGGCTGCGGCAAGTCGGTCGGCGCGATGTCGATCCTGCGCCTCATCCCGAATCCGCCCGGCGAGATCCTCGAAGGCAGCCGGATCCTCTTCGGCGGCAAGGATCTGCTCGTGGTGAGCGACGAGGAGATCCGCCGCGTGCGCGGCGGCCAGATCGCGATGGTGTTCCAGGAGCCGATGACCTCGCTCAATCCGGTGCTGACCATCGGCTTGCAGCTCACCGAAACGATGATGCTCCACATGGGACTCGGCCAGTCGGAGGCGGACCGGCGGGCGGCCGAGCTCCTCGGGATGGTCGGCATCGGCGAGCCGGAGCGGCGCCTGAAGCAGTACCCGCACCACTTCAGTGGAGGCATGCGCCAGCGTGTCATGATCGCGCTGGCGCTCTCGTGCAAGCCCAGGCTCATCATCGCCGACGAGCCCACCACAGCGCTCGATGTCACGATTCAGGCCCAGATCCTCGAGCTGATGCGCAACCTCACCAAGCAGATGGGGGTCGCGTTGATCGTGATCACGCACAATCTCGGCGTGGTCGCACGCTACGCCGAACGGGTCATCGTGATGTACGCGGGCAAGATCGTGGAGACGGGGACGGCGGAGCAGATCTATCACGACCCGCACCACCCCTATACCATCGGACTGCTGAACTCGGTGCCGCGCATGGACCTGCATCGCGGCAGGCGTCTGGTGCCGATCGAAGGGCAGCCGCCGGATCTCACACGGCTCGACGGTGGCTGCTCGTACCGGCCGCGCTGCGGGTGGGCGGTCGATGCCTGCGCCCGGTCGATCCCGGCGCTCGAGGCGGTCGGAGACGGTCAGATCGCCGCGTGCTATCGCGCAAACGAACTCCACCTCGAGGAGGCGAGCAACGCGTGAACGCCCAGGCCGCCGCTCCCGCACCATCCGCCGCCGGCGGCATCGCCAAGCACGAGATTCTCCTCGAGGTCCGGAACCTCAAGAAGCACTTTCCGGTCACTGAAGGAGTGCTGTTCCAGAAGACCGTCGGCAGCGTCAAGGCGGTCGACGGGGTGAGCTTCGACATCAGGAAGGGGGAGACCCTCGGACTGGTCGGAGAATCCGGCTGCGGCAAGACGACGACGGGGCGCTGCGTGCTCCAGCTCGATCGTCCCACCGCGGGCGAGATCGTGTTCGAGGGCGTCAATCTGGAGCGGCTCTCGAACAAGGAGCTGATCCCCTGGCGGCAGAAGGTCCAGGTCATCTTCCAGGACCCGTACAGCTCGCTCAATCCCCGCATGAAGGTCGGTTCGATCCTCGACGAGCCGATGCGTATCCACGGCATCGAGGCCGACCCGAACCGGCGCAACCACCGCATTGCCGAGCTACTGACCGTGTGCGGACTCCCCGCGAAGTTCGCCGATCGCTACCCGCACGAGATGAGCGGCGGCCAGCGCCAGCGGGTGGGGATCGCTCGCGCACTCAGCCTGAACCCGGACTTCATCATCTGCGACGAGGCGGTGTCGGCGCTCGACGTGTCCATCCAGGCGCAGGTCATCAACCTGCTCGAGGATCTTCGCCAGGAGTTCGGGCTCACCTACCTCTTCATCGCGCACGATCTGAGCGTCGTGCATCACCTGTGCGACCGCGTCGCGGTGATGTATCTCGGGAAGATCGTCGAGCTGGCCGAATCGGACGAGCTGTTCGACAACCCCTTGCATCCGTATACCCGGGCGCTGCTCTCGGCGGTGCCGATCCCGGATCCGCGGATCGAGGCGCAGCGCGCGCACCAGACGCTCAAGGGCGAGGTTCCGAGTCCGCTCAACCCACCGCCCGGGTGCGTGTTCCACCCGCGGTGCACGCTGGCGGTGGACGGATGCCGTACCTCCATCCCCGCTCTGCGCGAGCTGCGTCCGGGTCATTGGGTGGCGTGCTCGGAGGTGTCGTGAGCCGCGTTTTCGAACGTGTCGCCGACGGGACCGGTGGCGTACAATGGAAATGCAACGGAACTGTACTCAGCCCATGAGGAGAAACAAGCGATGAAATGTTACACAGGGGGCTTCAGAGCCAAGACCATCGCCTCGGTGCTGCTCGGCAGCGCCATGGGGGTCGGTCTCTACGCCCAGACCGCGACCGCGGAGACCGTCCAGCAGGGCGGGATTCTGGACTTCGTGGTGGCCGGCGAGGCGCCATCGAAGGACGGGCACAAGGAAACGACCTATGCCATCGTTCACCCCTTCGCACCGTTCTACAGCCTGCTGATCCGGGTCGATCCGGAGAATCCCCAGTCGGCGGACTTCGTCTGCGATCTCTGCGTCGGGGGCATGCCGGAGCCGACCAACGGCGCCAAGACGTATACCTTCAAGGTCAAGGAGGGGGTGACGTTCCACGACGGAACGCCGCTGACCGCCCAGGACGTCAAGGCCACCTACGACAAGATCGTCTTCCCGCCCGAGGGCGTACCGAGCGCCCGCAAGGCGTTCTTCAATATGGTCGACTCGGTCGAAGCGCCCGACGACACCACCATCGTGTTCAACCTGAAGTTCCCGTCCGGCGCCTTCCTGCCGGCGCTCGCGACGCCGTTCAACTGGGTCTACAGCAAGAAGGATCTGGACGAGCACGGCTACAATTGGCACAAGGACAACGTGAACGGCACCGGGCCGTTCAAGTTCGTCCAGCACCAGCCTGGTGCGTTCGTGGAAGGAGTGCGCAACGACAGCTACCACCTCGAGGGGCAGCCGCACCTCGATGGCTTCAAGGCGATCATCGCCAAGAAGATGTCGGTGCGCATCCAGGCGATTCGCGGCAACCGGGCCGCGATCGAGTTCCGGGGCTTCCCGCCGAAGGCGCGCGACGACCTCGTCAACGCGCTGGGCGACAAGATCACGGTGCAGGAGAGCAACTGGAACTGCGCGCTGTTCTTCACATCGAACCACGCGCGCAAGCCCTACGACGATCCGCGGGTACGCCGCGCGCTCTCCCTCGCGGTCGACCGCTGGGGCGGCTCGAAGTACCTCTCGCAGATCGCGATCGTGAAGACGGTGGGCGGGATCGTGTTCCCCGGTCATCCGCTGGCCGCGAGCCAGGAGGAGCTCGAGCAGTTGGCCGGCTACAGCCGCGACGTCGAGGCCTCCCGGGCGGAAGCGATGGCCCTGCTCAAGGAAGCGGGCGCGACCGACCTGACGATCGACTACAACAACCGCGACGTGGACCAACCGTACAAGGTCGTCGGCACGTGGCTCATCGACCAGTGGGCGAAGATCGGCGTCAAGGCCGAGCAGCATGTGCGTCCGACCCCGCAGTTCTACGCCGCGTTGCGCAAGTCGCACGAGTTCGATGTCTCCATCGACTTCAACTGCCAGTCGGTCATCAATCCCATCGCGGACGTCACCAAGTTCCTCGGCAGCTCCGGAAACAACTACGGGCAGTACGACGATCAGGTGCTCGAGGAGACCTACGGCAAGCTTGCGCGCGCTTCGACGCTGGATGAGCAGCGCGCTCTCATGCGCCAGTACGAGAAGCGGGCGCTCGACGAGGAGGCCCATATGGGGCTCACGCTGTGGTGGTACAAGATCAACCCCCACCGTTCCTACGTGAAAGGGTGGATAGCTCCCCCCAGCCACTACCTCAACCAGCAGCTCGACAATGTCTGGATCGACAAGTCGCTGATGTAATCCCTGAAGGCCGGCGCCCCCGCTCGCGGGGGCGCCGGCGGGGTCCGGCAGAATGTATCCATACATCGTCAAACGCATGCTGCTCATGATCCCGACCCTGATCGGGGCGGCATTTCTCGTCTTCTTCGTCCTGCGGCTGCTTCCCGGCGACGTATGCGAGGTTCGCCTCGCCGGGACCGGAATGTTCGCGTCACAGGAAGACATCGATATCTGCCGCAAGGATCTCGGTCTCGACGATCCACTGTACGAGCAGTTCATCGACTTCGTCGGCGGCTACTTCACCGGCGACCTCGGGAAGTCGATGTGGACCGGCCAGCCCGTCGTCCACGAGATCCGGCTGCGCTTCAAGCTCTCGCTGCAGCTAGCGATCATGACGACCCTCGTCGCGGTGATCATCGCGCTCCCGCTCGGCATCCTCTCGGCCGTCAAGCAGAACACCTGGATCGACTACGCGGTGCGGGCGTTCAGCATCGCGGGCATCGGCATCCCCTCGTTCTGGCTCGGCATCATGATCATCCTGGGGCTGCTGATCGTCACCCAGGCGTGGTTCGGGGCAGGCTGGATGCCCCCCATCACCTACGTCTCCCCGTTCGAGGATCCGCTGGGTAACCTCGCCCAGCTCATCTGGCCCGCCCTCGCGACCGGCTACCGGTACTCCGCGGTCGCGACCCGCATGACCCGCTCGGCGATGCTCGAGGTGCTGCGGGAGGATTACGTGCGGACCGCCCGTGCGAAGGGACTGATCGAGCAGGCGGTCATCAACCGGCATGCGTTGAAGAACGCGCTGCTGCCGGTGGTGACGATCATTACCATCGAGTTCGCCTTCCTCATGGGGGGGCTCGTCGTCACCGAGCAGGTCTTCAACCTGAACGGCCTCGGCAAGCTGTTCGTGGACTCGGTGGGCAACCAGGATTTCGCCCTGACCCAGCACCTCGTCATGCTGGTGGTACTGTTCTTCCTGGCGACGAACCTGGTGGTGGACATCTTCTACGCGTGGCTGGATCCGCGCATCCGCTACAGCTAGGAGGACCCCGTGGCGACACCGCAAGCCTTCATCGACACCAGCGAGCTCGATGAGCTGAAGAAGCCGTTCGGCGCCCGCTTGTGGGACATGTGCCGGAAGCAACCGCTCGGGACCGCAGGGGCGCTGGTGGTCATCGTCATGACGTTCGCCGCCTCGTTCGCGGAATTCCTCACCCCCTTCGACCCCGTCGTCAATTCGCTGGAGAACATGCTTACTCCGCCGAACGCCGAGTACGTCATGGGCACCGACGAGTTCGGCCGGGACATCCTGACCCGCACCCTCTTCGGCGCCCGCACCGCGCTGTTCATCGGGCTGGTCGCCGCGTCCATCGGGGCGACGCTCGGGTTGATCCTCGGGGTCGCGAGCGCCTACTTCGGCGGGCTCTTCGACCTGATCGTCCAGCGCATCGTGGACGTATTCCTCGCCTTCCCTCTCATCATCATGGCGCTGGCGGTCGTCGCGACCCTCGGACCGGGCGTCGAGAACGTGATCATCGCCATCGTCATCCCGTTCGTACCCCAATGCGCGCGCGTGGTTCGATCCAGCGCGCTATCGATCCGCGAGATCCCCTACGTGGACGCGGCGCGAGCCCTCGGCTACAGCCACACGCGCATCATCCTGCGGCACATGGCGCCCAACGTGATGGCTCCCTTTCTCATCATGCTGACCTACTTCGTCGGTCAGGCCATCCTGCTCGAGGCGGTGCTTTCCTATCTCGGCATGGGTGTGCAGGACCCGACGCCGGCCTGGGGGCTGATGCTCAAGGGCGGCGCCGAGGAGTACCTCGAGAGCGCACCGTGGCTCTCGATCTTTCCGGGGCTCGCGATCACCCTCGCGGTGTTCGGTTTCAACCTCTTCGGCGACGGACTGAGAGACATGCTCGACCCGAAGCTGCGTTCGCGCTGACGCGGGCCGGCCCCGGCGGAAGAGGGTGACCGGAGAAGGGACAGCATCTTCGGGCCATTCCCTCGGTCGCGCAGCAAAATTCCAGAAGGCGCCGGTGTGCGTCCGACCGCTCCCGATTCAATCTCTCAGCCAGGCATAGTCTGCGCTGCCGACTCGGCACCGGCCGGGAGAAGTCCACCCTGTGGGATATCCAGATGGCAGCCGATTCAATGGAGATAAAAGCGCTCGTCTTCGATGTGTTCGGTACAGTCGTGGACTGGCGATTGAGTATCATCCGCGAGGGTCGTGGGCTCGGCGAGCGCCTCGGGGTCGAGGCCGACTGGGAAGCGTTCGCGGATGCATGGCGCGGGATGTACCAGCCCGCGATGGATCGGGTGCGAAGCGGCGAGCGCGAATGGGTGCGCCTCGACGATCTGCATCGCGAGAGCCTGAGCGAGCTCATCGAATCGTTCGGCATCCGGGGACTCGACGAGGCCGGGATCGATCACTTCAACCGCGCCTGGCATCGCCTCGATCCCTGGCCGGACAGCATCGAGGGCCTCACCGCCATGCGCCGGCGGTTCATCATCGGCACCTGCTCGAACGGCAACGTCGCGATGATGGTGAACATGGCGAAGCGTGCGGGTCTTCCGTGGGATGCGATCCTCGGCGCCGAGCCCTGCCGAGCGTACAAGCCGCTACCCGATGCGTACCTCGGAACCTGCGCTTACCTGGATCTGCCGCCGCAGCGCGTGCTGATGGTCGCGGCCCACAACGACGACCTCGTGCACGCCGCATCGCACGGAATGCGCACCGCCTTCGTCGCCCGGCCCACCGAGTACGGACCGCATCAGAACCGGGATTTCGAAGCCGAGCATGAGTTCGATTTCGTCGCCGGCGACTTCGTCGACCTGGCGGCGAAGCTGGGAGCTGCCTGACGACGGCGTGCAGTTGCGCCGTCCCGTGCTGCTCAAGCGGCGGCGTATGGCGTCTCCTCCTCGCGCACCCGCGCGCTTGCATGCTGCTGTCGGCGTACGATCCGGGCCACGGCCTCCCTTCTTTCGTCATGGTTCTGGCCAAACCGCACGCCCGTCACCGCCTCGCACACGTCGTCAGGCGTGAGCCCTTGGAGCACCTGTGAGGTCTCGATCAAGCGTGGCGCAATGCCGGCATCCAAATCCAGGAACTCTGCCCGGAGCTCCTTCGTCCCCTTGCGGCCGTGCAGCCGCCACATCTCGCGTACACCCATCTCTCCGTAACGTTCGGCCTTGCCCTCGTCGGCGTTGGTGATCTCGACCTCGACCACCAGATCAGGCGCGGTGCGTTCGACGAAGGCGGCTTCCGCCTCGTCTCCCTCGCCAAGGGCCGCGAAATAGCTCTTGGCTCGATCACCGACGTAGAAGGCGCAGTCCGGCTCCATTCCGGTGCCGGGGGGCTCGTCCGGCCTCCGGAGGCGGGTGCTTCGCAGCCCCTTGGTCACGCCGGCAATGAGGCTCCCTGCCGAATCGACGATGCCATCGAGGATCTTGGCCAGATCTTCATGGGGAAACGAGGGCGACATCAGGGTGATGAGTCCTCGAACCGGGTCGAGACAGACCCGACCGAAGTGACGGTTCCAGTCGATGGCTGCTAGTTCGGCGATGGTATCGGCGTCGGCGCGCAGGACGTGGACGGTGGAACCGAGCGGCCCGGTGTGCGTCGTGGCAGTCTCGCTCATGATGAACGTCCTCAACCGGTACCGAAGCGGCGGGGCATACGCACCCAAGTCTGCGGCGTGGGGATCGGCGTGTCCACACGTTCCGCAACGACGGGCAAGGACGATGCCGCTGCAAGAGTCCTGCCCATCGGCTAACATCCCGCCACTCCCCGCGAGGACCCCGTCATGACCGGAATTACCCGCCGTCTCGCCGAATTCGCCGCCGGAATCGACTACGCATCGCTCGGCTCCGATGTCGCCGAGCGCACCCGGATGCTCCTCATGGACCAGGTCGGCATCTCGATTCGTGGGCGCAATGACGCCGGGCTGAGCGCCTCGATGGCGGCGGCGCTGCGCCATCTCGGCCTCGGCTCCGGCAACGCCAGCGTCATCGGCGACGGCGCCTCGTACGCACCGCCCGCCGCCGCCCTGTTCAACGGAAATCTCGGCCACTCGCTCGACTTCGACGACACCCACGCGAGCGGCTCAATCCACCCGAGCGCGCCGATCGTCCCGGCCGCGCTGGCCGCCGCGGAGATGGTCGGGGCGAACGGCCGGACGGTCATCGCCGCGATCGTCGCCGGGTACGAGGTCCAAATCCGGCTGAGCCTCGCGCTCAATCCCTCGGAGCACTACCGCCAGGGTTTCCACCCCACGGCGACATGCGGCGTGTTCGGCGCAGCCGCCGCCGCGGGACGGGTGCTGGGGCTCGATCCTTCGCAAATGGAGGATGCGCTCGGGCTCTGCGGCAGCCTCGCTGCCGGCTCGATGCAGTTCCTCGTCGACGGCGCGTGGAACAAACCCTTCCATACCGGCTACGCCGCGATGAACGGGCTCGTCGCGGCCTGCATGGCGCGCGAGGGGTTCCGCGGGGCGCGCGAAGCGATCGAAGGCCGGGCCGGCTTCCTCCATGCCTACGCGCCCAACGCGAACCCGGCCCTCGCAGCGGCGGATCTGGGCGAGCGGTGGGAGACGTTGCGCATCGCCATCAAGCCATATCCGTCCTGCCGGTACAGTCATGCGCCGGTCGACGCGCTGCTCGCGCTGCGCGACGAGCACGATATCGACTGGCGCGACGTGGAATCGGTCGAGATCGGGCTCTCGCGCACCGGCTGGGACATCATCGGGGACCCGGAAGAGGAGAAGCAGCGCCCCGCGACCTACGTCGACGGCCAGTTCTCGATGCCGTTCTGCGCGGCGGTGGCCCTGCGCGACGGAACCCTCACCTGGGACTCCTACCGTACCCATGTCGGCAACCCGGACACCCTCGGGTTGTGCCGGCGCGTGAGCACCGTCGTCGATGACCGGGCCGAGGCGGACTTCCCCGACCAGATGTCCGGTCTCGCCAAGGTCACGACGGCGCGTGGGACGTACGAAAGTTACGTACGAATACCCAAGGGAGAACCCGAGAATTTCCTCACTCGCGCGGAACTGAAGGCGAAGTTCGACGGACTCGCAGCCCCGTACATGGGCGCGAACCGGCGCGATGCGCTCGCACAAGCGCTGCTCGCCATCGACGAGGCCGGCGACGTCGCGGTGATTCTTCGCATGACGCGGCCGGTCGAGACGGACACGGTGGCGGCGGGCGCTGCCGGCGACGACTGAACAGGAGCGGCAGCATGACCGTTGTACGCAAGGAAGTGGGTGAGCGCCGGTACAGGGAATCGTTCGGCCGGTACTTCGAGGACTTCGAGGTCGGCGACATCTACGAGCACCGTCCCGGGCGCACCATCAGCGAGAGCGACAACACGTGGTTCACGCT
>JAKZYK010000445.1:0-3484 GCA_047514485.1 Gammaproteobacteria bacterium | reverse complement strand
AAACCACCTCGACTCACGCCCGAGCCCCTGACCGTCGCTCGCGGCGAGCACGGCGCGGCAGATCGAGAGGTAGGTCTCGCCCGTGTAGTCGGGATGGATGCCGCCCTGCAGGCAGATTTCGGTCGCGCCCCGATCCCATGCCTCGCGGGTGCGGCGCCCGATCTCGGCAAGGTCGAGATCGTAAGGCCGGCCGCGCAGGTTCGCGCTCAGGCGCCCCTTGGAGAAGGCGCAGAACCGGCACTTGAAGTAGCACACGTTGGTGTAGTTGACGTTGCGGTTGACGACGTAGCTCACCACCTCGCCGTTGCGCTCGCGGCGGAGCCGGTCGGCCGCCTCGCAGACCGCGCGCGCCTCCCCGCCCCGCGCCTCGAACAGCCGCACGATCCGGCCTTCGTCGAGCGGCGCACCTTCGCGAACGCAATCGAGCACGTCGCCGAGCGATGGGGAGACGCGGGATGCGGTGACGCTTGCCACGAAGCTTCCCGGTTGCGGAGTCCGGTTTCTCGCGTCGCTCTCCGACTCCTGCCCCGGCTCCGGACCGACGCCGGCTGCGATGACCGGAGCCGCGTGGAACGTGTCCCCGGCGGACCGGTCCGAATCGCCGTCGGGCCGTGCGCCGCCTTCCGCCACGAGGTGCGCCGGCGTTCGGACCGCGGACCGCACCAGGCAACCCGATTGGTGCCGGAGAACGGCACCGTCCCCCGTGAGGACACGTTCCGGCGCTTGCTCCGCATCTCCCGCAAACCACCTCGACTCACGCCCGAGCCCCTGACCGTCGCTCGCGGCGAGCACGGCGCGGCGCAGTCCCGAATCGACCCACCGTTCGAGGTCGGCCACGAACCGTGGATGCAGGGGGAGTCGCGGCGCAAGCGACTTGCCCGCCGACTCGGTGGCGCGCGCAAGCTCCATCAGATGCGGCCACGGCGCCTCCGGGTTCACGTGGTCCGCAGTCACCGGCGACACCCCGCCCCAGTCGTCGAGTCCCGCCTCGACGAGGCGGGCGAGCGCACCGGGACGCAGGTTCGGCGGGGCCTGGACACTCGTGCCCGGCCCCAGGACGAGCCGCGCCACCGCAATGGTCCACAGATGGTCCTCGAGCGACGGCTCCGGCGCCTGCGCCATCGGCGTGCCGGGCTTGGCCCGGAAGTTCTGCACGATCACCTCCTGGATGTGACCGTGCCGATCCTCCAGATCGCGAATGGCGAGCAGCGACTCGATGCGTTCGCGCCGGGTCTCGCCGATCCCGATGAGGACCCCGGTGGTGAACGGCACCGCAAGCTCCCCCGCCCGCTCCATCGTCGCGAGCCTCACCACGGGGTCCTTGTCCGGCGAGCCGTAGTGCGGCCCCCCCTTCTCGCACAGCCGCCGCGACGCCGACTCGAGCATGATGCCCGCCGACACCGAGACTTCGCGAAGGCGAGCCAGCTCCTCGCGCGTCATCACACCGGGATTGACGTGGGGCAACAGACCGGTCTCCTCGTGCACGCGCCGCGCGGCATGCACCAGGTAGTCGATGGTCGAGGCAAAGCCCATGCGGGCGAGCGCCTCGCGCGCCGACCGGTACCTGCGTTCCGGCTGGTCGCCCAGCGTGAACAGGGCTTCCGTGCACCCGGCCTCGGCGCCGCGGCGCGCGATGTCGATGGCCTCGTCCACGCAGAGGTACGGCGCGCGGACGTTGCCCGGGGTCTTCGCGAACGTGCAGTAGCGGCATACGTCTCGGCAGAGCTCGGTGAGCGGGATGAAGACCTTGGGCGAGTACGTCACGACATCGCCCGAGCGGCGGTCTCGCACGGCGCGCGCGCACTCCATCAGTGCGTGCGTATTCTCGAACCCGGCGAGCGCGAGCACCTGTGCATCGTCAAGACGGTGTCCACCCGTCACCGAGTCGAGAATCGAGTCCTTCGTCATGGTCATCGCAAGGTCCGGTCCGGGTCCGAATTCAGGTGGTGCCGCGCCGCGCGACGTTCAGCCGAGGCGCGGGACGACGTTTTCCATGAACATCCGCATCTGCTCGAAGCGCTCGTCGAGTGTATCGCCTATGACGTGCAGCACGTTGAAGTGATCGATGCCCTGCTCCGCCACCGCGCCGATTTGCTCGGCCACGGACTCGGGGGTGCCGACCCAGTTGGCCGCGATCTGCCGGTCGATGTCCAGCCCTCGCAGCGCACGGTACTGCCCGAACCGGCTTTCGCGATACGCGGTCGCTGCCGCTTCCCGGGTCTTCGCGAGCAGCAGCTCGCCCTCGGCGAGCACGTCGAATTCGTCGATGGCGCGCCCGTACGCGCCGGCTCGCTCGGCGAGCGCGCGCTTGCGCTCGGCTGCGGCACCGTACGGAACCATCAGCGCGTTGCCGAACTTCGCGACGCGATCGAGCGCATCGTCGTTGCGTCCGACCATGTAGAACGGCAGCGGGTCCTGAACCGGCTTCGGGTCGAGCGCGACGTCACGGATGCCGACGTACGCCCCGTCGAACGTTACCGGACCGGCGTTGCCATCGAGCAACCGCCGCAGGACCTCGGTGAACTCCGCCGCCATGTTGCCCCGGTGCGCGCCCCCGCGCCACGCCGCGACGGCGCGGAACTCCGCCCGCCACGCACCGAGACCGAGCCCGAGCAGGAACCGGCCCTTCGACAGCCGGTCGAGCGTCGCCGCCTGCTTGGCGAGGATCACCGGATCGCGGTAGGGGAGGATGATGATGCCGGTGCCGAGCCGGATCCGGCGGGTCTGCGCGGCGGCGTAGGCCAGGGTGATCATCGGCTCGTACCAGCTCGGGCGCTCCGCCGCGCTCACCCCGCTCTCGGGGGTGGGGGTCAGGAAGTCGGTCGCCCAGACCGCCTCGTAGCTGAGCCTTTCTGCGAGCCTGACGCACTCGATGACGTCGTCCGGCGCGGCAAACCCGCAGGGCACGAAGACGCCCTCCCGGCACGTGGGGATCTCGACGTCGAAGCGCGCTCCGCTCACTGGCTGCGTCCTTTCCCGGGCCGACTTCACCCACAGCATCACGGGACACGGATCCGGAAGATTGTCGGCGACGCCAACGCCATGACACTTGCCGAGGAACGAGCCCGGACGGCTCCGATGCTAGCTGAAATCCGGCGTCATGGGGAGACTTACGCCGGACTGTCAACGCAAAGTAGAAATGGCCCCTTTGGTCACCTGTTGGTGGCTGTGAAAATGCGCGGTTATTTGGCGAACAGCCCTCGTGAACTGACTGTGCCGGTCGAAGCGAACCAGCGCTGAATCGTCCCACCGCGCCCGCCTGGGACGTGTCGTTGTTTCCCCCCTGAGCCGATGCTGCCTGCCAGAGGAGGCGCGCGCCTCGCGTACCGGCGATGACATCGCCGGTGAGTTGGAGTGAGATCGGAGTCGGCGAGGAGGCTGACGCAGCCTCGGACTGTACTGACTTGGCGGTCACGTCCGAGGCTGCGCCCAGATCCGCACTTGCGTACGGCTCCGAGTGCAGTATTGCCCGGTGATCGCGGAT
>JAKZYK010000444.1:0-3914 GCA_047514485.1 Gammaproteobacteria bacterium | reverse complement strand
CAGCAGGCCGAGCTCGACGGCGAGGGCGCGTACGACGGCGTGTTCTGCATCTGGTACGGCAAGGGCCCGGGCGTCGACCGCTCCGGGGACGTGCTGCGACACGCGAACCTCGCCGGGACGTCGAGGCTCGGCGGAGTGGTGGCGCTGCTCGGTGACGATCACGCCTGCGAGTCGTCGACCACCGCGCACCACAGCGAGTACGCGATGGTCGATGCGTCGATCCCGGTGCTCAATCCGGCCGGGGTCCAGGAGATCCTGGACTTCGGGCTCTACGCCTTCGCCCTCTCGCGCTACAGCGGCTGCTGGACTGCGCTCAAGTGCGTGCACGACACCGTCGAGGCCGCCGCCTCGGTGGAGATCGATCCGGAGCGGCTCGAGATCGTCATCCCCGACGATCCGATCGTCCCCCCCGAGGGGCTGGGGATCCGCTGGCCGGATACTCCCCAGGAGCAGGAGGCGCGCCTGTACGAGCGGAAGATTGAAGCGGTGAAGGCGTTCTGCCGCGCCAACCGCCTCGATCGCACGGTGTGGGATTCGGACCGGGCGTGGCTCGGGGTCGCGACCACCGGCAAGTCCTATCTCGACGTCCGGCAGGCGTTCGAGGATCTCGGCATCGACGAGGCGGCGGCGCACCGGCTCGGGGTCCGGCTGTACAAGGTCGCGGTGCCGTTTCCGCTCGAGCCGGAGGGAGCGCGGCGGTTCGCCGAGGGGCTCGATACGATCCTCATCGTCGAGGAGAAGCGCGCGCTTATCGAGACGCAGCTCAAGGAAGTGCTGTACGCCGCCCCGGACGCGCCGCGCATCGCCGGCAAGCGCGACGAGGCCGATCGGCCCCTGTTCCCGGCCGCGGGCCGGCTCGACACCAATCACATCGCGGTCGAGATCGGCCGCCGGCTCCTTGCGCGCGCCGGCGATGCGGCGTTCGCAACCCAGGTTGCGGCGCACGTTGCGGCCCGGGTCGCGGAGCTCGAGGCGATCCTGAGCGGCGGCGACTCGGAGCCTGCTGCGATGGAGCGCACCCCGTATTTCTGCCCGGGATGCCCGCACAATACCTCGACCCGGGTCCCGGACGGCAGCCGGGCGCTCGCCGGGATCGGCTGCCATTATCTCGCGCAGTTCATGGATCGATCGACGGCCCGCTACACCCACATGGGCGGGGAGGGTGCGAGCTGGATCGGTGAATCGCGGTTCAGCAAGCGCGGGCACGTCTTCCAGAACATCGGGGACGGGACGTACTTCCATTCGGGGCTCCTGTCGATCCGGGCCGCGATCGCGTCGGGCGCCAACGTCACGTTCAAGATCCTCTACAACGACGCGGTGGCAATGACCGGCGGCCAGCAGGTGGACGGCTCCCTTACGGTGCCGATCGTCACTCGACAGATGCAGGCCGAGGGCGCGCGCCGCATCGTGGTGGTGACCGACGAGCCGGAGAAGTACGGGGCGCGGTCCGGGCTTGCCTCCGGCACCACGGTCCACCACCGGCGCGAGCTCGATGCGGTGCAGCGCGTGATGCGCGAGATCGCCGGCACTACCGTCATCGTCTACGACCAGACCTGCGCGGCGGAGAAGCGCCGGAGGCGCAAGCGCGGGAAGTACCCCGACCCGCCCAAGCGCGCATTCATCAACCCCGCGGTGTGCGAGGGGTGCGGCGACTGCGGCGTGAAGTCGAACTGCGTGGCGGTGGTCCCGCTCGAGACCGAGTTCGGGCGCAAGCGCGCCATCGACCAGTCGGCATGCAACAAGGACTTCTCCTGCGTCGAGGGGTTCTGCCCGAGCTTCGTCACCGTGCACGGCGGCACCCTGCGCAAGGGCGCCGGCGTATCACGCGAAGGCGCCGCGCTTGCGGAGTTGCCCGAGCCGTCGGTCCCGGGTCTCGACCGGCCGTACGAGATCATCGTCACCGGCGTCGGAGGCACCGGGGTCATCACCATCGGCGCGCTGCTCGGCATGGCTGCGCATCTGGAATCGAAGGGATGCTCGGTGCTCGATCAGACCGGCCTCGCGCAAAAGGGCGGGGCGGTGGTAAGCCACGTGCGGATCGCCGGCCGGCCCGATGACATCACCACGACGCGAATCGCCAACGGCGCGGCGGACCTTGTGCTCGGTTGCGACGTGGTCGTCACCGCGGGCGCGGATACCCGCGCGACGATGCAATCCGGGAGGACCGCGGTGGTGGTGAACACGCAGGAGACGATGACCGGCGATTTCACCCGCAACGCGGATCTCGTGTTCCCGGCCGAGGCGCTGATGCGCGGCATCGAGCGCGCGGCCGGCACTCGGCGCGTGGAGCGGGTCGACGCGACGCGGCTCGCGACGGCACTGACCGGCGACGCCATCGCGACCAACCTGTTCATGCTCGGCTACGCGTGGCAGAAGGGCCGCATCCCCTTGTCGAGAGCCGCCATCGAGCGGGCCATCGAGATCAACGGGGTCGCGGTGAAGATGAACCTGAGCGCGTTCGACTGGGGTCGGCGCACGGCGGTCGAGCGCGACGTGGTGGAGCGCCGGGCCGGGCCGGGCATCGCCTCAAGCCGCGCGGCACCGGGCATCGCCCCAAGTATCGAGGTGGCGCCGCCACGGGAGCGCGAGACCCTGGAATCGGTGATCGAGCGGCGGGCGGTGTTCCTCGCCGACTACCAGGACGCGGCTTACGCCGGACGCTACCGCGGATTCGTCGAGCGGGTGAGGGCGGCCGAGCGCTCGCGCGCGAAGGGGATGCGCGGGTTCGCCGAGGCGGTGGCCCGCGGCTACTTCAAGCTCCTCGCCTACAAGGACGAGTACGAAGTCGCGCGCCTGCATGCCGCGCCGGAGTTCCGGCGCCGGATCGAGGCCACGTTCGAGGGCGACTACACGCTGGAATTCCACCTCGCTCCGCCGTTGTTCGCGCGGCGCGATCCGGCGACCGGCGAACCCCGCAAGGCGCGCTACGGTCCGTGGATGATGCGGGTGTTCGCGGTGCTCGCTCGATTCAAGGGATTGCGCGGCACCATGCTCGATCCCTTCGGGTACACGCAGGAACGCCGGCGGGAGCGTGGCCTCATCGAGCGGTACGAGCAGGTGGCGTCGTCGCTCATCGACGATCTCGACCACACCAACCACGCCGTCGCGGTCGAGATCGCATCGCTGCCCGATCGGATCCGCGGCTTCGGCCACGTGAAGGCGCGGAGCATCGAAGAGGCCGAGCGCCGCGAGGCCGAGCTGCTGGGGCGGTACAAGGCCGCCGTCGATTCGCCGGATGCGGCGTGAACCGCTCCGGGAATCTCGGAGACGGATTGGCTTGAGTCAAGCCGTCATGGCCGGGACAGAGACCGTGCCCAGGCACAACGGCGCGGTTTCCTCGGGCGCCCGCGCGGGGTCGATCAGGTCGGAGACAAAGGTCTGGTCGAGCGGTCGCTTGCCGGTCACAACCGAGCCATCAGGCTGTCCCATGAACTGGGACCATCTTCAGTCGACTTGGAACACGGCGCGACGTTTCAACCGGCCGCCATGGCCTCAAGGGTTTTGCGCTTGCGCATGCCACTGGTCCAACTCGTCGAGCAGTTTCAGCCCGTGCACGCCATCGCTGCGTGCGGCGCGCATCCGGAAGCGCATTTCGGTGTCGTGTTCGGTCAACGCCCGCACGGAGAGCTCTTCCATCAGCTTGTTCAGGCTCTGGCCGCGCTGCGCAGCCATGGCCGCCAACCGATCCCGATGGGCATCCGGAAGCCGGATCGTCAACGTTGCCATATCAGTCATCCCCCTTCAGCCAAACGCCCGGCGTGACGATACGGAAGCTGTCGAAAATCAGCTCGCCCGCCGCAATGTCCCTGGCGTTGCCTGTCACGATCCATTCCGCATTGCCCGCAACCGCCAGCTCGATCAGATGGTCGTCGGATTCGTCCGGCAGATTCGGGCGCCAAAGGAACGCGATGCTG
>JAKZYK010000443.1:0-16323 GCA_047514485.1 Gammaproteobacteria bacterium | reverse complement strand
ATCGCGAGCATCAGCGGCGGCTCGCCGACCGCCTTCGAACGGTGGATGGTCGGCTCGCGGTTGCGCCCGGGGTCGAACAGCTCCACCCGGAAATCGGCGGGCACGTCCGAGCAGGTCGGGATCTTGTAGGTCGACGGGGCGTGGGTGAGAAGTCGACCGTCCTCGCCGAACACCAGCTCCTCGGTAGTGAGCCACCCCATCCCCTGCACGAAGCCGCCCTCGATCTGTCCCATGTCGATGGCCGGGTTCAGCGACCGGCCGGCGTCGTGGAGGATGTCCACCCGATCGACACGCATCTCGCCGGTCTCGATGTCGACGGTCACCTCCGAGCATGCGGCGCCGCCGGCGAAGTAGAGGAAGGGGCGCCCGCTCACAGTGTCGCGGTCCCAGGTAATCTTTGGAGTCGCGTAGTAGCCGGTGGAGGAGAGCGACACCCGCTCGGCGAACGCGAGTCGCGTGAGCCGTTCGAAGGGGATTGTCTCCGTCCCCACCCGCACCATGCCGCCCTTGAACACGACATCCGGCTCGCGCACCTGGAACAGGCGTGCGGCAAGCCCGGCGAGACGGCGGCGGATCGTGCGCGCGGCCCGGAGCGCGGCCATGCCATTCATGTCGGAGCCGGCCGAGGCGGCGGTCGGTGCGGTGTTCGGCACCTTGTCGGTGCGGGTCGCGGTGCACCGCACCCGTTCGATGCCGATCCCGAATTCCTCGGCCACCACCTGCGCCACCTTGATGTAGAGACCCTGTCCCATCTCCGTGCCGCCGTGGTTGACCTGCACCGAGCCGTCGGTGAAGACATTGACCAGCGCCCCCGCCTGATTGAGCTGCTTGAGGGTGAACGAGATCCCGAACTTGACGGGGGTGAGCGCGATGCCCTTGCGCAACGTTCCGCCGCGTGTCCCTCGGTGCGCCCCTGCGCGCGCGCCCCGGTGCGCCTGTGCCCCCCCTTGTGAATTGAACCGCGCGATCGCCCGCCGCCGCGTCGCATATCCGCTGGTGCGCTCGAGCCGGCGGATGAGGCGAGGGACGGCGTGATCCTCGATGTGCATTCCGTACGGGGTGACGTCCCGCCCCGGCGCGTAGAGATTGCGCTTGCGCACGACCAAGGGATCGAGCCCCAGGGTGATCGCGATCGCGTCCATCATCCGCTCTGCGAACAGCATCCCCTGTGGCCCGCCGAAGCCGCGGAACGCGGTGTTCGACACCGTGTCGGTGCGCACCCGCCGGGAGTGGATCCGCGCCGCCGGGTAGTAGTAGGCGTTGTCAGCGTGGAACATGGTCCGATCGTTCACGCCGAGCGAGAGATCGGCGGAGTAGCCGCAGCGGGCGTTGAACTCGACATCAACCCCCCCGAGCACCCCTTCGCCGTCGAAGCCGCAGCGCCAGTCCACGCGGAAGTCATGACGCTTGCCGGTCATCACCATGTCGTCATCGCGATCGAGACGAAGCTTGGCCGGACGGCCGGTCACGCGGGCCGCGAGGGCGGCGAGGCACGCCCACTGCGCCGCCTGCGACTCCTTGCCGCCGAACGCCCCGCCCATCCGCCGGCACTCACACACCACCGCCGCATCCGGCGCGCCGAGCATGCGGGCGACGAGGTTCTGCACCTCGGAAGGATGCTGGGTGGAGGAGTAGACCCGCATCTCGTCGTCCTCGCCGGGGACGGCGAGAGCCGCCTGTCCCTCGAGATAGAAGTGGTCCTGGCCGCCGATGCGCACGCCACCTTCGAGCCGGCACGCGGCGGCGGCGATCGCGGACGCCGGCTCCCCGCACCGGAACTCGTAGGGGGCCAGCACCTCGGCGCCGGCGGCCAGACCATCGTCCACGGTGACGCGGAGAGCACCCGCCTCGACCTCGATGCGGGCGCGCCGCGCCGCGCGGCGGGCCTCGTCGCGGGTCTCGGCGACCACCGCGAAGACGACCTGTCCGTGAAAGAGAATCTCGCAGTCGGCGAGGATCGGGTCGTCGCCGAAGGCGGGGCTGCAATCATTCGTACCGGGGATGTCCGCGGCTGTCAGCACTGCCAGCACTCCGGGGGAGGCGCGCACCGCGTCGAGGTCGATCGAGCGGACCGCGCCGCATGCGGCGCCGGCATGGCCGGGCGCGATATGCACCGTGCCCGCAGGCTCGGGCAGGTCGTCGACGTAGGCGGCGGTCCCCTGCACGTGGCGCGCGGCGCTGTCGTGAGCGAGGGCGAGACCGACACTCGCGCCTGCACCGAGGCCCGGCCGGTCCGTGAGCGCGACGTTGGTGATAGGCGAGCGAACCCGGGCGCTCACGCGGCCGCCCCCGTCTCGCGAGTCCCGGCGACCTGGGTCCCGTTGAACCGGGTGAGGACCCGGCCGAACACGAGGCTCCATCGACCGCGGCCGAGAGAGCAGCTCTCGGTCCCCGGCGCAACACACGGCTCGCTCGAGCAGAAATCTTCAAACATCTTCCGGAACATGGGGGTACCGGCCGGTTTCGTGGATTCGCGGGTTGAGCGGCCAGACTCTACCCCATCCACGACAATGGGGATGAGGATGCATCCCGGAGGCAGCAAGTGTTTCTCCCTCCGTACGATCAGGGGCGATCGACGTGGCGGACGCGTAGCACCGCCTCGGTGCAGATCGCGACCAGCACGACAGCGCCGCCGGCCAGCGTGTAGGCGCTCGGCACTTCGGCGAAGGCGGCCCAGACCCAGATCGGGGCGAGAACCACCTCGGTCAGCGTGAGGAAGGCGAGCACGCCGGCCGGAACGAACTTCGCGCCGTAGAGGAACAGGGTCGCACCGGTCGCGGTCAGCAGGCCGCCGGAGCCAAGGGCATAGAGCAGATCGGGGATCGCCACCGCCACATCCCCGCCGGCCATCATCCAGCCGGCGACGACGGTGAGCGCCGCGCCGAGGCAGACCGCGGGCAGCATGTTGAGGCCGCCACCCCAACGCGCGACCACTGCGATCCCCGCAAAGCCGAAGGTGGTCACCAGAGCGAGCAGCATGCCGGTGACGTCGCCGGTCGCAAGCCCTTCCGACATCATCACCGCGATGCCGATCACCGCCACGATCATTGCACCGAGGGTACGCGTCTCGATCCGCTCGCGAAGCAGCCGCCAGGCGACGACGGCGGCGAGGAGCGGCGCGGACGCCATGATGAACACCACGTTCGCCACCGTGGTGTGGAGCACCGCGAGCACGAAGCAGGTACTCGAGGCCGCGTGACAGAGTGCCCCGACGACCGCCCGGTAGCCCGCGAGCCGGAACGCGCTCACCACCCGGCCCCGGTTGACGATCGCCACCACTCCCAGCATCACCACGAGCTGGCCGACGGCGCGCCAGAAGACGATCTGCGGGCCGCTCGCGGTCTCGATCACCCGCACGATCGGCCCTTGCAGACTCCAGAACACTCCGGCGAGAGCGACCAACGCGATGCCGATCTGCCGTTGCTGCACTCCCGGCAGGCCGGTGCGGGCGCCGGGGGCGGGGTGGTCTTCTTTCATCGTCGTCATCGCGGTGCGTCGTAGAAACCATCCTGAAGAGGCGGGAGATGCAACGTGAAGCAAACCGTCCGGCCGAATGCGGCGACCGCGCTATGGCTGATGAAGATGGCATGCGGAGAAGTGACCGGGCTCGATCTCCCGGATCTCCGGACTCTCCAGCTCGCAACGTGTCATGGAGTAAGGACAGCGCGGATGGAAGTGGCAACCGCTCGGTGGATCCATCGGTGATGGGATTTCGCCTCGGATTGGTTCGTATTCCCGCCGCCTGACGTCGATTCGCGGCACTTCGTTCAGTAGCGCCTGCGTATAAGGGTGGCTTGGTGTTGCGAACAACGCCTCTGTCGGTGCACTTTCGACGATACGCCCCAAGTACATGATGGCAACCCGATCCGAGAGGTGTTCGACTACGCCGAGATCGTGGCTGATGAACAGACAGGTGAGGCCTAAATCGGCGCGCAACTGCATAAACAGATTGAGGATCTGCGCTTGGATGGAAACATCGAGCGCGGCCACCGCTTCATCGCAGACCAGGAATTCCGGATTCACCGCGAGCGCACGTGCGATACCGATGCGCTGGCGCTGGCCGCCGGAGAACTGATGCGGAAATCGTCTCTTGTAGGCAGGATCGAGACCGACCCGCGTCATCAGGTCATCGATATAGTCGTCGAGCGTACCAGCCGGGACGAGTCCATGGAATTCAGGCGCCTCGCCGATGATGTCTCCGATCCGCATGCGGGGATTGAGCGATGAGAAGGGATCCTGAAAAATCAACTGGATCTTGATCGCCGCCTCCCGTGCCCGCTCGCGCTCGAGGTTCGCCCGATCCACACCACGGTACAGCACGCTGCCCGCAGTGACTTCGAGCAGACCGGCGATGATGCGGCCCAGTGTGGATTTACCGCAGCCGGATTCACCGACCAGTCCGACGACCTCGCCTTCATGGATTGAGAGAGAGACACGATCGACCGCGTGAACGGTCTGCTCGCGGATATCGGCACCCAGCCGGTTGGCCAGTTTTTCTGCGAGGTCCAAGCGTTTGGCGAAACTCTTCGAGACTTCGCGCAGCTCGATGATCGTTCCGGTCAAGGCCCACCTCGCTCATGGGGGTGAAAGCAGCGGATCAGGCGCCCGGGTATCGGCTCGCTGACGTCAGGGGCACGACGGCAAGCCTCATCCGCGATCGTGCAACGGGTACGAAACGCACAGCCTGCCGGCATGTGCAGCAGCGCCGGAGCCATTCCGGGGATTTGGGCCAACCGCCGGCCGCGCTTGTTGTGGCTGGGAATCGAGCCGATCAATCCGCGAGTATAAGGATGGACCGGTCGATCCAGCACGTCATCGGTAGAACCCGCCTCGACGATGCGGCCCGAGTACATGACGCAGATTCGATCCGCGAGTCCGGCCACGATCGAGAGATCGTGGGTGATCCAGATCAGCGCGGTTCCGGTTTCTCGGCAAAGCTTCTGTACTTCGTAAAGAATCTGGCCCTGGATGGTCACATCCAGCGCGGTGGTCGGCTCGTCGGCGATGATCAGTGCCGGCCGATTGATCAAGGCGATGGCGATGCACACCCGTTGCCGCATGCCGCCGGAGAACTGGTGCGGATAGGCATTGAGGCGTTCATCCGGTGCGGCGATGCCGACGCGGCCGAGCGCATCACGGGCACGTTCGTACGCCTCCTGCCGGCTGATGCTCTCGTGCACCCTCACCGCTTCGATCATCTGGGTGTCGATGCGCAGAACAGGGTTCAGGGTCATCATCGCATCCTGGAAGATCATCGCGATTCGGTTGCCGCGCAACTGCTGCAGCCTTGCCTCTGACGCCCGCAGCATGTCCTCACCATCGAATCGGACGTGGCCGCCTACCACTTCACCCGGGGGATCGACCAGGCCGATGATTGAATACCCGGTCACCGACTTGCCGGATCCGGACTCACCGACGAGTCCCATCACCTCGCCCCTGGCGAGCGTGAAGCTCACGTCGTCGACCGCTTTCGCCACCCCGGCCTTGGTCAGGAAATGCGTTCTCAGATGTTCGACCGAGAGGATCGGATCACGACCGTCCACATGACGTTCCCGTTGTTCGACGCGGAAAAGACCGGAGGATGCTGACCGATACGCCCGGTCAGCCTCCCCGGGCGGGCTCGATGATAGCCCAACCCCTCCGTGTTCTCATTGGATCAAGCGCTCTGCAAGGCGCGGGATGAGCACCAGCGGTGGGCCTTGACGTACACTGGATCGTGCATGGCGGCCGGAGAGAGAGACCTTGAAATCGACAGGCGGAATGCCGGCAGTGATGGGTACCCGCGGGGTCGTGGCATCGGCCAGTCCGCTCGCCTCTGCGGCGGGACTGAAAGTGCTCATGGACGGCGGCAACGCAGTCGACGCCTCCGTCACCGTCGCGTCGATTCTAAGCATCGACGAACCCTATTTCTCGGGCATCGGCGGCCACGGGATCTTGATGTTGCACCTCGCCGATACCAGTGAAGTGAAATGTCTTGATTTCGGCGGTTTCGCGCCCCACGACTTCACCATCGATCAATGGGGTACACCACCGAGCTATCACTACTGGGACGTGAGATCTTCCGTGTTCCCGGGAACCTTGGCGGGCTGGGCCGAGGTGCTCGAACGACACGGCACTCGGAGCCTCTCGCAAACCCTCGAGCCGGCTATCGAACACGCCCGCAGGGGAGTGCCGGCCCGGCCGGTGGTGGTCGATTTCATCGCCCGGCTGAAATGCGAGGTGCTGCGCTTTCCAGAGCTTGCCGGGATCTTCCTCCCCGGAGACCGCGTCCCCCGCGCGGGGCAGATCATCAAGAACCGGGATCTGGCCGATACCTACGAAGAGATTGCCGAGAGCGGGGCGGCGCACTTCTACGAGGGGCCGCTCTCCGATCGGGTCGTCGAGTACTACAACCGTCACGGCGCCCGCTTCACCAGACGCGAGTTCTCGCAATACCGGCCCCGCTGGCGGGACACTCTCACCACGACCTACCGTGACCGCTACCGCGTCGTGGTTCCGAAATGTCAGACATGCTCGCCGAACATCCTGACCCAGCTCAACGTCTGGGAGCACTTCGACCTCGCCGACCTGGGACACCTCAGCTTTGAATGCCTCCACGTCGGTATCGAGGCTGCGAAAATCGCGTTCTCCGACCGCAAGACCTATTGCGGAGATCCCGATTTCAGTGCAGGGCCCTACGAGCGGCTGGCTTCCAAGGACTACGGTGCCGAGCTCGCGATGCGGATCGACCCGGCCCGTGCGCTATCGGAACAACGCCCTGGCGATCAAATCGACGACGGCTGGCGTGGCGGCACCACCCATCTGACGGTGGTCGACAAGGACCGCAACGCAGTGGCGATGACCCTCACCCTGGGCCCCAGCTTCGGCTGCATGCACATCGTTCCCGGGACCGGGATCATCCTCAACAACGAGGGCGTGTTCTTCGACCTCGACCCGCTCGACGGACCCAATTATCCCGCCGCGGGGAAACGGGTCCAGCACGATATGAGCCCAACCATGGTGTTCAGCGGTGACCGTCTCTTCCTCGCCTTGGGCACCCCTGGTGCGCTCGGCATCACTCAGACCATTCCCCAGGTCATATCCAAGGTCATCGATCATGGTCTCGATCTGCAAGCCGCGATCGAATCGGATCGGTACCGCTATTTTGGCGCGGGCCAAGTTCGCCTGGGAGAGAACATCCCTCCGGCGACTCGGGACCGGCTGCGGGACGCGGGTCACGATATCCTCCCGCCCGGCGCACCGCCGATCTGGGCCGGCGGCTTCCACGCCGTCATGATCGATCCCGAGACCGGCACCTTGATCGGCGGCGCGGATCCGCGCCGCGGCGGCCTGGCGGTGGCGTATTAGTCGGCCACGACAAGGCGCCGATCTCATCTCTGCAGCCGGGGGTTCAGCACATCGCGCAGTCGATCTCCGACAAAATTGATGCTGGCGATAGTGATCAGAAGGGCGATACCGGGAAAGAAGCTGATCCAATAGCGACCACTCAGCAGGTAGCCGTAACCGTTGGCGATCAGCAGCCCCAGAGACGGCTCCGTGATCGGCATCCCGACGCCGAGGAAGGAAAGCGTCGCCTCCAGAGCAATGGCATGGGCGATCTCGACGGTTCCGATCACGATGAGGGGTGGGAGGCAATTGGGCAGCAAGTGGCGCAGGACGATGCGCGTGGCACTGAGCGACAGGCAACGCACACTCTCGATGTACTCCTTGCGAAGCTCCACCAGCGCCGCACCGCGCGCCACCCGGGCGTAGTAGACCCATTGCGAGGCGATGAGGGCGATGATCACCTTGTCGACGCCCCGGCCGAGGACCGCGAGCAGGATCAGCGCAATCAGGATGGCGGGAAATCCGAGCTGGACGTCCACCACACGCATGACCAGGGTATCGATCCGCCCTCCCATGTAGGCAGCGGTGAGACCCGCGAATATGCCGAGCAGCATGGCGGCGAGTCCGCTGATTGCGCCAACCCCGAGGCTGATACGCAGCCCATAGAGAATTGCGCTGACCATGTCCCGGCCTTGGTCGTCCGTGCCGAGCAGATACGTCGAGCCGGAGGCGCTCTCGGAGCCGGGCGGCATGGTCCCGTCCATGATGTCTATCTGAGCCAAGTCATAGGGATTCTGGATCGAGATCAACGGCCCGAAGAGAGCAGCGAGCGTAACGCCGACGAACACGAACAGCGCAACCACCGCAATCTTGTTTTCACAGAAGTCTGCAACGAAATGACGCAATGGCGATTCATTGTCGATTCGTAACGCTCCCGACCCCTCGAGCTCCCGGCCGGCCGTCGTCATTCACCGGACCCCGCCAGACGAACCCGAGGATCGACGATGGAATACAGGACGTCGACAACGAAATTGATGATGATGAAAATCAGGACCGTGACCATCAGATAAGCAACGATGACCGGCCTGTCCAGCAAATTGATGGCGTCAATGATCAGCTTGCCCATGCCGGGCCAGGCGAAGACTGTCTCCGTGACTACCGCGAAGGCGAGGATCAGCCCGAACTCGAGCCCCAGCACTGTGATGATCGGAATCAGGATGTTCTTCAAGACATGGACGAAAACGATCCGTGCGGTCGGCACGCCCTTGGCGCGGGCGAACTTCACGTAGTCGAGAGACAGGGTCTCCAGCATCCCGGCACGGACCAGGCGGATAAGCAGCGCCATCGCGAAGATGCTGAGATTCAGGGCTGGCAGGATGATGTGCTTGATCCCGTCCCAGGTCAGGATGCTCAGACCGATCCCCAGCACCTCGACCGTCTCGCCACGCCCGATCGTCGGCAGCCAGCCGAGCATGATCGAGAACACCATGATCAACATGAGTCCGACCCAGAAGCTCGGCAGACTGAAGCCCGGGATGGAGCCGGCCATGATCGCCTGACCGGCAATGGACCTGGGCTTGAGCCCGGCCCAGATACCGAGCGGAAGACTCACCACGGTAGCGATCACCATCGCCGCGAAGGCGAGCTCCAGGGTCGCCGGCAAGCGCTGGAAAATCAGCTTGATCGCCGGCTCGTTATAGATGAAGGAATGACCGAAATCGCCTTGCAGGACGGCACCGAGAAAGACGAAGTACTGCTCCCACAGCGGCCGATCCAGGCCGAGGTTGCGCGTGATCTGCTCGATTTCCGCCTGGGTCGCTCTTGAGTCGATCAACAGATCGAGGGGATTGCCGATCGCGTACACCCCGGCAAAAACCAATATGGAGACGACGAAGAGCACCACCGCACTCTGCATCAACCGCCGGATCAGGAAGACCGTCACGACACGGGGTCCCCGAAGAGGATGGTGCGAATGATCGGCTTGAAGACCTTTGCTGCTTCGAGACGGCGGGCGGCCGGTGCGGCCGCCCGCCGGGGCGGTCTATTGAGTGGGCGTGGCGTTCATGGCGAAAGTCGATTCGTCCGCCCGCGGAATGAAGTCGAGACCCTTGCGTGCGGCGGCGATCGTGAACTGCACGTGCATCGGGATCAGCGCGCCATCGTCCATGGCGATCTTGAGCGCTGCTTGCTCGAGCCTCTCTCGCTCCGCATCGTCGACGGTCGACACCGCCTTTTCAATTGCCGCGTCATAAGAGGGGTTGGCGTAGCCTGCGCGGTTGTACGCGCCACTACCCTTGTCCTTGTCATAGCTGTGCAGCAGTCCGATGTGGCCTGAAGCCGGATAAGGGCTGTTACCCCAACCCAGAAGACCGAAGCTGAACTCGACGTTCGGCACCTTGACCTTGGAGAAAAACACGGACTTCGGCATGGTATCGACCTTGATGTCGAGACCGATCCGGGCCAGCATCTGACCGACCGCCTGGCAGATCTTGCTGTCGTTGACGTAACGGTCATTCGGTCCATGGATCGTCAGGCCGAAGCCGTCGGGATAGCCCGCGTCCGCCAACAGTTGCTTCGCACCTTCGGGATCATAGGTCTCGACCTTCAGTTCCGGGTTGTAGCCGAACCACCCTTCCGGGACAGTCTGACCGGCCGGCGCCGCCAATCCCGCCATGACCTTGGAGGCGATGGCATCCCGGTTGATCGCCATGGAGATGGCTTTTCGCACTCGCCGGTCTCTGAGGGGATTCTTGTCGAGAGGATTGCCGTCCCGGTCCGTCAGATATGGCGATGTATCGTGTCTGACGTTGGGGAAGAAGTAGATGATTCGATATTCCCCTTGGCTCCTGCTACCTCGGCGACCCGTTCTTCGACAGGTTGGACAAGCCGCCAAGCCGTCCAGCAGACCGGGACCACCTGACATTCGATTGACTGGCGAGAAATGCGAGTCAGAATGACTTTCAACTTGGACGCTTGCACCTGGAACCAGCGGGGAGGGGTTTCGAATGAACGCAGCACCAGATACTCGGCTTCTGCGCTTGCCGGTCCGCGAACGCCGCGCCCATGCGACATTCCCGCCGGTCGTCGCCTTGATGATCGTCGCGGCGGTGGCCGCCTCGCCGCAAGGCGAGGCGGCCGACAGAGGGTTGTCGGTGGCCAGCCACATTCCGGCCGCGGCGACGGGCGCGGCGCGCCCCCTCGCCGTGATCGACCGGAACGACATCGAGCTTTCCGGTATGAAGAATGTCTGGGATCTGCTTCGGAGCCGGACGGGCTACAACAGCTTCGGGCTCCACCGGCCGTTCGTTCTCGGAAGTAGCCGGGTCGCGATTCTCGTCAATGGGCGCCGCGTTTCCGATTCGACGATCGATCTCGATGCCCTGCCGATATCGGCCGTGGAGCGCATCGAGATCCTGAGCGACAGCGCCGCCGCCTTGCACGGTGGGCACGCCATCGGCGGCGCGATCAACATCGTGCTCAGGCGCAACCATGAAGGCGTCGAGGTCCAGGCAAGCGCCGACCGCCCGACCGGCGCGGGCGGCGATACCGAGCATGGGAGCGCCTTGTGGGGAGGCGCGCTCGGAGACAGTCACGTAGTGATCGGCGCGGACGTCTTCCGGAGACAAGAGATCCGCAACGCGGATCGGGACTACAGCCGCGCCTCGTGGACACCGGGCGGCCCGTTCGCCGACACGGCTGGCGTTTCGGTGGGTGGCAACACCATCTTCATCCCCGTTGACGGCGGCTCGGTCGCGCGTCCCCTCGGCGACTGCCAGGGACACGGGTACACAGGCGTGCTCACCGATCCCTTCGGCATTCCCGGCACCGGCTGCGGCTTCGCGTGGGCCGAGATCGCGTGGGGCTGGGAACGTCGCGAGCGGGAGAGTCTGTTTCTCAACCTCGACCACCCGCTTGGCGAGGATGCTGACATGTATGTCGATGCCCGGATCGCGCAGGGCGACACCGTATCTCCTCGCTTCGCACCCTCGGTCGGCACCTTCTCCTTCACGCCCTCGGAGACGCTCCGGCGGCAATTGCTGCAAGATCCCGAAATCGACACGCTCCCGGAAAAGCTCCGCGTGGCCCATCGCTTCGTTGGCCACGGCAACCGTGACTGGCGCACGGACCTGGAGGAACACGATCTCACGCTCGGCGTCCAGGGACGATTCGCGAGCGCCGCCGGCTATGACGTGCACCTCCGGTACTATCGTAGCGACGCCGTCGTGGATGGCGATACGTTCGTGAGCGAAAGCGCGATCCAGAGGGCCATCGAAGAGGGGCGTTACGATATCGAAAACCCGTTCTCGACGGACCCCGAACATCTGGCAGCCACTCGCGAGACCGGACTCCAGTTGACCCGCGATCAGGTCACGGACCACAAGACGGCCCGCGCATCCTTCGACGGAACGGCATTCGCCCTCAATGGCGGCGACGTGCGGTGGGCGGCGGGCACCGAGGTCGCATCCGAGGATTGGCGGGATCTCTACGACTATCGGGATATCGACAACCGCTCCTACGAAGCGGGCGACGTGCTCGGGACCGCCGGCAACTCGGCCTCGGGTGAGCGCCGGCGCTGGTCGACGTTCACGGAAGTATCCCTCCCGTTGCGCAGCGACTGGGATGTGGTCCTCGCCGGGCGGCGCGATGATCACGACGACGTCGGCGCGACGTTTTCCCGCCAGATCGCGAGCCGGTACCGGTTGAACGAGGCATTCACGGTCCGTGGATCCTGGAACGGTGGCTCCAGGGCGCCCAGCATGTATGAGCTGCACGCACGCGAAGCACTCAGCTATCCACTCATCTGCGACACGAGAACTCTCACCGGCGACCCGGAAGATTGCGACGAATACCAGGTAGAGCGCCAGAGCGGCGGGAACCCGAACCTGAAGCCGGATGAAGCCGAGAGCTTCAGCCTTGGAGTCGTGACCGGCCTGGGCCCCCTATCCCTGAGCGCGGACTGGTTCCGGATCGGGCTTTCCGACGTACCAGCCGAATTGTCCGCGCAGTCGATCATCGACCTGGAGGCGGAGGGGCGGCTGCCGCCTGGCACGGTGGTCGTACGCGAAGGAGGCCTGATCACGCGGATCGAAAGCCCGCTGGTCAACAGCGGAGAAACCGACGTTGCGGGCATCGATTTGCGGGCGCGGGCCGACTGGAAGGCCGATTGGGCGGATATGGTCCTTGACGCTCGCTGGTCGCATGCGGCCCGGTACGAGCACCGTGTGGCCGGCGAGATACAATCGGGCGACTACCCGCGCAACCGCATTCATGCATCGCTTCGCGCGAGCAGGGACAACGTCACCGCGAGCTGGAGCGTCCACGCGGTTTCAGGCCGTTGGAATGCGCGAGGAACCGCCCGTTACAAGGCATGGACGGGGCACGACATCACGGCCCGCTGGCGCGATGCGTTCGGCTTGAACACAGTGGACCTCACCGGGGGCATTCTCAATGTCGGCAATCGCGGTCCGTCCACCGACCCCACGGTCCCCGGCTCGTCCGGCGCGTTGGAGACGCTGGATTCCGTCCGAGGCCGCACGCTGTTCCTGACCGCCAAAGTTTCGTTCGACCCGTGAAGCGGAGCCGGCCCGCGTGTCCCGGCGAGCGGAGATGTGCACGGCATGTGACCCACACGTCGAGGGCGTGTACCCGATGAGCTCATACGTACGCCCGACGAGCCTGGACGTCGCGCTTGGAAGCCTGAGCGAGCGCCCGTATCGGATCCTCGCGGGCGGAACCGACGTGTATCCGGCCGACGCGGCCGCGATCGGGTGGGGAAGGCCGGGTATCGACCACCCGGACAGCGCGCCGATCCTGGACATCAGCGCCCTCGACACGCTCTCGGGCATCCGCCGCCTTGCGGATCGGTTCGAGATTGGCGCCCTGGTCACCTGGACCGAGGCGATCGAATCCGATCTGCCGGCGTGGTTCCACTGCGTGCGGCTGGCCGCCCGCGAGGTCGGCGGTCGGCAGATCCAGAACCGCGGCACCCTCGCGGGCAATCTCTGCAACGCGTCGCCCGCGGCGGACGGCGTACCCGCGCTGCTCGTCCTGAATGCGCGCGTGCGGCTGGAGCACCGCGGCGGCTCCCGGGAGATCCCGCTCGAAGAGTTCCTCACCGGCAACCGCCGCACCTGCCTGCGCCCCGACGAGCTGATGACCGCGATCGTCATCCCGGCCCCTGCCACCGGGACGCGCACCACGTTTCTCAAGCTCGGAGCGCGGCGCTACCTGGTGATCTCCATCGCGATGGTCGCGGCCTGCCTGGAGCTGAAGAACGGGCGCATCCACGATGCACGCCTCGCCGTCGGGGCGTGCTCCGAGGTCGCGCAGCGTCTGACCGGCCTGGAAACGCGCCTTCAGGGCGCGCTAGCGGGGGAAGCGCCGGACATGGTGCGGGACGAGGACTTCGCGTCGCTCTCTCCCCTCGACGACGTGCGCGCGTCCGCGCCGTACCGCCGGCACGGCGCGCGCGTCCTGGTGCGCCGGGCGCTCGACTCGCTGGTGCGCCGGGAAGATACGTAGCGATAACCAGCGATGACCGGGCCACTCCGCTTTCACGTCAATAGCCAGGCGGTCGAGGTCGGCGCAGCGCCCGCTACACGGCTCACGCGCGTGCTCCGCGACTATCTCGGACTGACCGGGACCAAGGTCGGCTGCGACGCGGGGGACTGCGGCGCGTGCACGGTGCTGCTCGACGGGGAGCAGGTCTGCGCCTGCCTGGTGCCGCTCGGCCAGGTGTCGGGCCGTTGGGTCACTACCGTCGAGGGGCTGGCCGTGGACGGCCGCTTGAGCCGGCTGCAACAGACATTCCACGAGCATGGCGCGACGCAGTGCGGGATCTGCACGCCGGGCATGCTGATGGCGGCGAGCCCGCTGCTTGGCCGCCCGCGCCCGCCCACCGAGCCGGAGGTGCTCGATGCGCTCGGCGGCGTGCTGTGCCGGTGCACGGGCTACCGGAAGATCGTGCAGGCGGTGCTCGCGGCGACGAACGGCGTATCGTCCGCCTCGCAGGACGCGGACCCGATGCAGCCCGCCGATGACGACTTGGCAGGGGTAAGCTCCGCTGCGCGAGACGCGAGCGCCAGGCGATACATGGGCCGCCGGCTCCCGAGCGTGGACGGCCCCGGGAAGGTCACCGGCCAAGCCCTCTTCGGCGCGGACGGCGCGCCGGACGGCGCGCTCCGGCTGCGGATCGTACGCTCCCCTCACGCGCATGCGCGATTCACGCTCGGCGACTGCACCGCGCTTCACGAGCGCTATCCCGGGCTGGCCCGCGTCTTCGCCGCCGCCGACGTTCCGGGCGTCAACGGCTTCGGCATCTATCCGGACATCAAGGACCAGCCGGTGCTCGCGCCCGGCATCGTGCGCTACCGGGGCGAGGCGGTGGTCGCGCTGGCCGGCGACGAGAACACCCTCGACCGGCTCACCGACGATCAGCTCCCCATCGACTGGGAGCCGCTCCCGGCGCTCGGCGACCCCCGCGACGCGGTCGCGCCGGGGGCTGCGCCTATCCACCCGGATCGTCCCGACAACGTGCTTACCAGCGGGTGCGTGCATACCGGGGAGATGCCGCCGCCGGGCCGCGACGGACTCATCGAGGCGAGCGGAGAGTTCGAGACCCCCTTCATCGAGCATGCCTACATCGAGCCGGAGGCGGGGTATGCCCGGCGCATCGAGGGCGGCCGCATCGAGGTAGTAGCGTGCACGCAGACGCCCTACATGGACCGGGACGAGGTGGCGAACGTGCTCGGCATCGAGCCCGGGCGCGTGCGGATCCGCCCCTCGGCGTGCGGCGGCGGCTTCGGCGGCAAGCTCGATCAATCCGTCCAGCCCCTGGTCGCGCTGGCCGCATGGGTGCTCGGAGTGCCGGTGCGCTGCGCCTACACGCGCCCCGAGTCCATGGCCGCCACCACCAAGAGGCATCCGTCGCGCATCCGCGCCCGCGCGGTGGCCGATCCTGATGGCCGTCTGCTCGGATACGAGTTCGACGGCGACTTCGACACCGGCGCGTACACCTCGTGGGGCCCCACCGTCGCCGGACGGGTTCCGGTGCACTGCATGGGTCCGTACCGCGTGCCGAACGTGTGGGCGGACTCGCGCGCGATCTTCACGAACTCGCCGCCGTCGGGCGCCTTCCGCGGATTCGGGGTGCCGCAGGCCGCCATCGCGCACGAGACCCTGATCGACGAGCTGGCGATCGCCTTGCGTCTCGACCCGCTCGAGTTCCGGCGCCGCAATGCGCTGCGGGCCGGAGACCGCACCGCGACCGGCCAGGTGCTGGAGGCGAGCGTGGGGCTCGTCGCGTGCCTCGATGCGTTGCGGCCGCGCTGGAAGGCGCTTCGCGAGGAGGCCGATGCGTTCAACACATCGGCCGCGGCGCAGCACCGGCGCCGCGGCGCCGGGGTCGCGTGCATGTGGTACGGCTGCGGCAATACCTCGATGTCGAACCCTTCCTCGATGCGCGTGACCCTGTCCCGGGACGGGCGCGTGGTGTTCCGCAACGGGGCGCAGGACATCGGGCAGGGCTCTTCGACGATCATGCTCCAGATCATGGCCGAGGCCCTGGGCCTGCCCATCGAACAGATCGACATGGTGGTCTCGGACACCGATCTCACCGAGGACGCGGGGAAATCGTCGGCCTCGCGCCAGACCTTCGTCTCCGGCCGCGCGGCCCAGCTCGCGGGGGCCGACCTGCGCGCGAAGATCCTGGCGTTGGTCAACGCCGGCCCGGACGCCGGCATCCGGCTCGACGGCGAGGTGCTGCGCATCGCCGCCGGGCACGACGTCGAGCACACCGTCGCGCTCCGACGCCTGCCGGTCGTCGACGGCGGCGACGTCGTGCTGGCCGGCCGCGGCGTCTTCGATCCCCCGACCGGAGCCCTCGACGAAAACGGTCAGGGTATCCCGTACGCGACCTACGGGTTCGCCGCCCAGATCGCGAGCGTGGAGGTCGATCTGGAGCTCGGCACGGTGACGCTGCGGCGCATCGTCGCCGCC
>JAKZYK010000442.1:0-4893 GCA_047514485.1 Gammaproteobacteria bacterium | reverse complement strand
TTCGCCGACCCTTTCGGAAGCGGATTTCAGCTTACCCAGTCGTTGATAGCGATCGGCCGCGGAGGCTGGTTCGGCGTGGGATTGGGTGAAGGCGTGCAGAAGCTGTTCTACCTGCCGGAAGCGCACACCGATTTCCTGTTCGCGGTGCTCGCGGAGGAATTCGGTCTCATCGGGACGGTGACCATCCTCGGGCTCTACACGTTCCTCGTGCTTCGCGCACTCTCGATTGGCGGATACGCCGCACAGCAGGAGTCGTGGTTCGCGGCGTACACCGCCTACGGCATCGGCTTGCTGCTCGGGCTGCATGCGTTCGTCAACATCGGAGTGAACATCGGGCTGTTGCCGACGAAAGGGCTCACCCTGCCGTTGATGAGCTACGGCGGATCGAGTCTGGTGGTGAGCGCTGCGAGCATCGGAATTCTGGTTCGAATCGACCACGAGCGGAGAACAGCGCGATTCCGGGAGGCGTCATGACGAGGCTGCTCGTGGTCGCGGCAGGCACCGGCGGGCATGTCTATCCGGCCCTCGCGGTTGCGGAACGGCTGCGCACGATGGGTGTCGACGTCTCCTGGCTCGGCACTGCGGTGGGCATCGAATCTCGTCTCGTGCCCGCGGCTGGATTCTCGTTTCATATCTCGAAGGTAGCGGGGTTGCGCGGCAAGGGAATCGCCCGGTGGCTGGCCGCGCCGCTGCTGCTCCTGCGTTCAGGCCTGCGATCGATCGCGGTACTCGCACGGGTGCGCCCGCATGTAGTGCTGGGAATGGGCGGTTACGGCGCCGGACCCGGCGGGCTCGTGGCGCGGCTGCTCGGCATTCCGCTCGTCATTCACGAGCAGAACGCGGTACCGGGCCTGACGAACCGGATCCTTGCCTCGTTTGCGACCCGGGTCCTGGAGGCGTTTCCCGCAAGCTTTGCCGCCCGGCGGCATGCGATCCACACCGGCAATCCGGTACGTGAGGCGCTTGCCCATGGCCCGGCGCCGGAGACACGGCTCGCGCACCGCGCCGGCAGTCTCCGGGTACTGGTGATAGGCGGCAGCCAAGGGGCGCGCGCACTCAACGAGGTGGTTCCACGTGCGCTCGCGGTCGACTCGCTCGGCGACAAGGTCTCGGTGCGGCATCAGTGCGGCCCGGCTCATGTTGACGCGACTCGAGACGGCTACGCCGCGCTCGCGATCGAGTCGGAGGTCACGGGATACATCGAGGACATGCCGGCCGCGTATGCGTGGACCGATGTCGCGGTCTGCCGCGCTGGCGCAATGACTGTCGCGGAGCTCGCGGCGGTGGGGGTCGCATCCATCCTCGTCCCGTTCCCGCATGCGACCGACGATCATCAGTACCGCAATGCGCGCTTCCTCGCCGATTGCGGTGCGGCGATGCTGTTTGAGCAGGACAGCCTCGATGCCGATGCGCTGGCCGCAGCCCTCGGTGCGCTGCACGACGATCGGGGCCGCGTCGAATCGATGTCGCGAGCAGCGTATGACGTCGCGGTGCGGGATGCGGCGCACCGGGTCGCGGCCCAATGCCTGGAGGTGGCGCGTGGCTGAGCCGGCGACCCGCCAGGCCCATCCCGCCGATCGTTACTCCGGCATGCGCCGGGTGCGCCGCGTGCACTTCGTCGGCATCGGTGGCGCGGGAATGGGCGGCATCGCGGAGGTGTTGCACACCCTCGGCCTTGAAGTCACGGGCTCGGACTGCACCGCCAGTGCGATGACCGCACGGCTGCGCGGGCTCGGGGTGAAGGTGGACATCGGCCACGATCGCGCCCATGTCGCACACGCCGAGGTCGTCGTGGTGTCGGCAGCGATCGGGACCGACAATCCTGAAGTGGTCGAAGCGAGGCGCCGGCATCTCCCGGTGGTGCCTCGCGCGCAGATGCTCGCCGAGCTCATGCGATTCCGCTACAGCATCGCGGTGGCGGGCACCCATGGCAAGACGACGACCACGAGTCTCATCGCAAGTCTGCTCGCGGCGGGCGGACTCGACCCGACGTTCGTCATCGGAGGGCGCCTCCTCGGCGCCGGCACCAACGCGAGACTGGGAGCGGGCGAGTACCTGGTGGCGGAAGCCGACGAGAGCGACGCCTCGTTTCTCCTGCTTCATCCCATCGTCGCGGTCGTCACCAACATCGACACCGATCACATGTCGACCTACGAAGGGGATTTCGAGCGGCTGCGCGGTGCGTTTCTCGAGTTCCTCCACCGGCTTCCGTTCTACGGTCTCGCGGTGCTGTGCGTGGACGACCGGCACGTCCGCGAGCTGCTGCCCTCGGTGGCGAGGCCGATCGTGACCTACGGGATCGACACCGACGCGGATCTCGTTGCGACCAATATCGTCCCGGAGGGCGCCCGCACCCGGTTCTCCGTCACCCGGCGCGGGGTCGATGCATCGATCGAGCTGACTCTGAACCTGCCCGGCCGCCACAACGTGCTCAATGCGATCGCGGCGATCGCGGTGGCGCGCGAGCTGGACGTATCCGATATGGACATCGCCCGGGCCTTCGAGTCGTTCCAGGGGATTGGCCGGCGTCTCCAGGTGATTGCGGCACTGGAGATCTCGGGCCGGCCGGTCACCATCATCGACGACTACGCCCACCATCCGCGTGAGATTGAAGCCACACTCGAAGCGGTGCGCGCCGGTTGGCCACGGCGCCGGCTGGTCGTGTTCTTTCAACCCCATCGATACACGCGGACGCGAGAGCTCATCGACGACTTCGCGGCAGTGCTGTGCGGCCTCGAGGTACTCGTCGTCCTCGAGGTGTACGCAGCCGGCGAGGCTCCGATCAGCGCCGCCGACGGTCGTGCGCTGTGCCGCGCGATCCGGGCCCGAGGACGGGCCGATCCCGTGTTCGCCGAGAGAGTCTCGGATCTCGAGGCCCTTGCCCTCGATCTGGTGCGGCCCGGCGACGTGGTCCTCACTCTCGGCGCCGGCGACATCGGCTCCGCGCCGGCGGGGATCGGCGCGGCGCTGGCGGGGACCGGCACGGCGCCGGAGCCGCTTCCGGCGGAGGTGGCGACGTGATGTCGCCGGTGAGCGTGAGCCGCGCGGGCGGGGGCCGGCAGGTTACTGGTGTCGCTTCCGGTGGAGGCGGCGCTGTGATGTCCCAGGGGAGAGCGATTCCCTCCGGCCTGCTCCGCCACCACGAGCCCCTGGCCCGGCATACCGTGTGGGGGATCGGAGGCTTCGCCGACCGGTACTACGAGCCGTCCGGCATCGATGAGCTCGCGGCGTTTCTTGCCGATCTCCCCGAGGGCGAGCCGCTGCTGTGGATCGGACTCGGCAGCAATCTGCTGGTGCGTGACGGCGGCGTGCGCGGCACCGTGATCTCGACCGTCCAGCTTCGCGCGGTGGAGCAGCTCGATCCGACGAAGCTCCAAGTCGAAGCCGGCGCGGCGTGCCCGCGCGTCGCCAGGCTCGCGGCGCGTCATGGATTGACCGGATGCGAGTTCTTTGCCGGCATTCCCGGTTCGATGGGGGGCGCGTTGGCGATGAACGCGGGCGCCTTCGGGACCGAGACGTGGTCGGCGGTCCGTGAGGTCGAGACGATCGACGTCAAAGGCGAGCGCCGGTGGCGGCCTGCCTCCGAGTATCGATACGGATATCGGACCGTGGGCGGGCCGCACGGAGAGTGGTTCGTGTCCTGCCGCCTCGTTCTCGAGTCCGATACGGAGGGCAGGGCCGGGACCCGCATCCGCCAACTGCTCGTCCAGCGCGCTGCAATGCAGCCGACCGGCGTGCGCACCTGCGGCTCGGTGTTCCGCAACCCGCCCGGTGACTACGCCGGACGGCTCATCGAGGCGAGCGGGCTGAAAGGTCGCCGCGTCGGCGGTGCGGTGATCTCCGACAAGCATGCCAACTTCATCATCAACGACGCGGGCGCGCGGGCGGCCGACGTGGAGGCGCTGATCGGGAAGGTCGTCGAGGAGGTCGAGAGACGCCAGGGAGTCCGCCTCGAGCCCGAGGTGCGGATCATCGGCGAAGCGGCGGCCGAAGAGACGGCGCGATGAATACCGCGCACCAGAGGACCGCCCCAGCGCCGCGCATTGCGCGGCCGTCGGGGTTCGGGCGGGTGGCGGTGCTCTACGGCGGGACCTCGGCCGAGCGCGATGTCTCGCTCGTGAGCGGCGCCGCGGTACTCGCCGCGCTCGAACGCCGCGGTGTGGATGCGCACGGCATCGATCGCGGCGAGGACGTGGTCGAGCGGCTCGTGAGCGGCGGGTTCGATCGGGTGTTCATCATCCTGCACGGGCGCGGCGGCGAGGACGGCACGATTCAGGGCGCGCTCGAGACGCTGAGAATCCCCTACACCGGAAGCGGCGTGCTCGGCTCCGCGCTGGCCATGGACAAGCATCGATCGAAGCTCGTGTGGCGCGCTTGCGATCTCCCGACCCCAGACTTCGTGATGCTCACTTCGGAACGCGGGCTCCCCGATGCCGGCAAGGCACTCGGTTACCCGCTCGTCGTGAAGCCGGTGCACGAGGGATCGACCATCGGTGTTTCGAAGGTCCACGACGATGAATCACTGCATCGCGCCTGGTTCGAAGCCTTGCGCTTCGACAACGAGATCATCGCCGAGCCGTTTCTGGGCGGACCCGAGTACACCGCGGCCATCCTGGGCGATGCCGGGCTCCCGCTCATCCGGCTCCAGACCCCGCACGAACTCTACGACTACGAGGCGAAGTACGCCGACGGGGCCGGCACCCGATACCACTGTCCATGCGGTCTCGACGCGCGCACCGAGACGGCGTTCAAGCGGCTTGCAAGGACGGCGTTCGATGTGCTCGGCGCATCGGGATGGGGCAGGGTCGACTTCATCTGCGACGGCGCCGGGAATCCCCACTTCATCGACGTGAATACCGCGCCCGGGATGACCAGCCACTCCCTCGTGCCGAT
>JAKZYK010000441.1:0-10346 GCA_047514485.1 Gammaproteobacteria bacterium | reverse complement strand
CGCGGGCATCCGGGCGGCGCAGCGCAAGCGGGTCGAGCGCCAGGCACGCGACGGTGTTCGGAATGACCTGCGGGTAGTGCTCGACATGAAGCAGCGGGTGCGGCCCAAGAGCTTTCTGCTCAAGCCCAATCGGAAATACGGCCACCGTCTGGTCATCGACGTCTATCCGGCGGGCGGCGGCTCGGACAAGGCGACGACGGTGCGCAAGCAGGCCGCAGATGACGCCCCCACGGCTCCGCGCGACGTGATCGTCGCCGTCGATGCGGGCCACGGCGGCGAAGACCCCGGCGCGGTGACCCGCTCGGGGATCCGCGAGAAGGACGTCGTGCTCGCCATCGCCCGTGCACTCAAGCGCCGGATCGATCGCACTCCGGGCATGAAGGCGACCCTCATCCGCGGCGGCGACTACTACGTCGGTCTCCGGCGCCGAACGGAGATCGCGCGCCGTCACGGCGCGGATCTGCTCGTGTCCATCCACGCCGACTCGTTTCGCGACTCGCGAGTGTCGGGAAGCTCCGTGTACGTCCTCTCGCGCCGGGGGGCGAGCAGCGAGGCGGCGCGATGGCTCGCCGAGCAGGAGAACTCTTCCGATTTCGTCGGCGGCGTCTCGATTGACGACAAGGACAACCTGCTCGCCTCGGTGCTGGTCGATCTGCAGCAGACGGCGACCCTCAGCGCGAGCTCCGAGCTCGGGGGGCAGGTGCTCAGGTCGCTCGGCCGGATAGGGCGCAAGCACAAGCGCCGGGTGGAGCAGGCGGGCTTCCGGGTCCTGAAGTCTCCCGACATCCCCTCGATCCTCATCGAGGCCGGCTTTCTCACGAACCCGTCCGACGCGAAGCGTCTGTCCAATCCAAGGCATCAGGATGTCGTCGCGCGAGCCATTCTCGATGGAATCTTCGGCTACTTCGATCGCAACCCGCCGCCCGGCACCACCTTCGCGGCGACGCGGCGCCACACCATCGCGCGCGGCGAGACGTTGTCCGAGATCGCGGTCAGATACCGGGTCTCGGTCGACCGTCTGCGGGCCGCGAACCGGATCAACGGAAGCATCATCCGGACCGGCGACGTGCTGCGCATTCCCGGGCGTTCGGACGGCTGACGCCACCGCAGGCTTCAAACGCGGCCTACGCGCTCTTCAAGCGCGGCCTACGCTCTCCTTGGCGGCTCGGCGGCTCGGCGCGGCGGATTCGATCACGCCGCCGCCAAGGCATTCGTCACCGTCGTAGAGCACGGCGTACTGCCCGGGGGCAGCCGCCCACTGCAGACGCTCGAAGCGCAGATCGAGGGTGTTCCCGTCGCGTTCGCCGGGCCGGGCGGTGCACGCCTGATCCGTCTGGCGGTACCGGATCTTCGCACCGCACCGCAACGGCAGCGGCGGCGCGGGGCCGGCGATCCAGTGCATGTCCCGCACCCGCAGCCAACGCGACAGCAGCGCGGGGTGATCGTGTCCCTGGACGACGATCAGGGCGTTGCGCGCGCGGTCCTTCGCCGCGACGTACCACGGTGCTTGTGCCTGGTCGCTCCGGCCTCCGATACCGAGACCCCGGCGCTGGCCGATGGTGAAGAACGCGAGCCCCCGGTGCTCGCCGATGGGAGTCCCGTTCTCGGTCTCGATCGGCCCCGGCGCCTCGTCGATGAAACGGGCGAGGAACGGTGCGAACCGGCGTTCCCCGACAAAGCAGATGCCGGTGCTGTCGCGCTTGTCGTGCGGCGCCAGCCCCGCGCGCCGGGCCATGGTGCGCACCGTCTGCTTGCGCAACTCCCCGAGAGGAAATGCGACTCGATCGAGTCGCGGCTGGTCGAGCGCGTGCAGGAAATAGCTTTGATCCTTGCCTGCGTCCACGCCCTTGAGCAGCCGTACGCCGCTGGCGGTGCGTTCGATCCTGGCATAGTGACCGGTCGCCACGCGCTCGGCGCCGAGCCGGCGCGCGTGCTCGATGAACGTGGTGAATTTCACTTCCCGATTGCACATCACGTCCGGATTCGGGGTCATTCCTTCCTCCAGATCGCGGATGAACCGCACGAAGACGTTGTCCCAGTACGCATCGGAGCAATTCACGGCATGCAGGGGAACGCCGAGCCGGTCGCATACCCGCTGCGCGTCGGCGAGATCCTCGGCCGCCGCACAGTAGCCGGCCCGATCGTCCTCCTCCCAGTTCTTCATGAACATCGCCTGCACCGGAACGCCGGCCTCGACCAGACACATCAGCGCGACGGCGGAATCCACTCCGCCGGATACCGCGACCATCGTTGGCGCGCCGTCGTTCGGACGTGAGAGCGGCTCGACAAGGGGAGGAGTTGCCGGAGGCATCGAGAGACCGAATCGGGATGGTGCCGGCGCGGATTCTAACCGGACCTCGTCGCACGGCGGCTGGCTTCGAGCCGCGCCGGACGACGCCAGCGGGTAGGCAGCGGGCCATGCGCGTCAGTGCCAGTGCTATTCCTGGCCATCGCTCTGGCGGCTCTGAGTCTTCACCAGCTCGATCACCGGCGCGTCCCATGCGCCGGTGATCGTGTACTGGTAGGAGAACGCCTTGTCGAACACGTTGCGGTTGAGGATCTTCTGCGCGAGCCACAGCGGCACAAAAGGCAGGCTCGACGAGATCTTCGGAATGACGGTGACGAGCTTGTCGTAGTCTTCGCTCACGAGCCCGGTACGGCCCACAATCTCGAACCGTGCGGTGTCGCTCTCCATGAATAGATCGTCCGTATGGGCATGGCCATTCTCGATCGCGAAGCCACCCTCGATCCGATCGTATTCGAAGTCGTTCCTGAACAGATCGCGGAAATCGAGGATGAGGCGGCGCGGCAGCGAGGTGATGGTGAGCAGCCCGAACACACGCCCGGTCACGCCGCGCTCGAGCCGGGTCAGACGCCCATCGGTCGACAGGAAATGCATGACGCCGGTCAGCCGCTCGAGCGCGTATTCGGCCGGCGTGTCCATCCATGAGCCACGCAGGGAGATATCCGCCAGTCCTCCGGCCACCGCGTTGCCGGTGAATCCCAGCGAGCCGAGCATTCGTCCGAGATCGTCACCGTGCATCCGCATGACGAATTCGGTGCGGTGCTCCGCGCCGGCGACTGACCAGCTCCCGGTGACCTCGCCGGCGAACGTGTCGGCCCGCACGTCGAGCCGTTCGAGCTGCATCCCGTGCTCGGACGGCGCCGTCGTGAACCTGACGTGTCCGAGATCGTATTCGCCGAGGATGAAGCGCCGGATCGAGAACGACAAGGCCGGCAGGATGCGAGGATCGAGGCTGCGCCGTTCGTTGGGAGGTTCGGCAGAGCCGGGCTCGAATACGAAGCGCTCGAAGTCCGCGGTGACGGGCTCGGCGCGGAGATCGCGGGGAAGGTGCATCGCACCTTCCAGATGACTGCCTGCAAGGTCGATCCGCCAGCCTCCGTCCGCGCCGCGTGTTGCCCGTATCCGGGTGGCGGGGAATCGCGCGCCGATCGCGGTGACCGATCCGGCGTCGATCGACGCCTGGCGCACGTGGTCGAACGGTGAGGCATCGGCGCTCGATGTGTCGTGGGCGGTGATGTCCTCGAGGAGCGCGCCCCAGGCGCCGGTATCGAGCACCGGCAGCACGCCGTGCACGGTCACTCCGGGGGTGTCGGGGAGTGTTGCGTCGCCAGTGCCGAGCCGGACCGCGCCACGGTCGAGCCGGAGTCGATCTGCGTCCGGGACAAGCCGGAACACTGCGTTCGCAAGGCCGCCGTGGCGGACCTCGGTGATGTGTTCCACACCGGGTGTGATCCGGCTTTCGATGCTGAGCACGCGCGCCGTCCCGCTCGCCTTGCCGAAGGGCGGCGGGAGATCGAGCGAGACGCCCGCCAGATCGGTGGCGATGCGCAGCCTCACTGGTGTTCCGCCGCCTGCGCGTGGAATGTCGAGGATCGCGCGCCAGGCCGCGTCGCCGTGGAGCCGCGCGAGGAGCGCGGAGTCGCCGGGCAGCGGCACTTCGACGAGGCTGGCATCATGGAGATATGCGGCCAGCAGACCTCGTGTCACGCGACCTTCGATCGACAGGCGGGTCGTGTTCGCCGACTCTGGAGACACACCAATGACGGTGCGCATCGGCTCCCCAAGCCAGGTCGCGGTGATACCGTCGGATTCGACGGCGGCGCCGCGGAACGCAATCACGCCGTTCACCGCCTCGGGCCCTCGATTGAGCCCGGGGACGTCGATTCGGTTGTCGTCGAGTGTGATCTTGCCCTCGACGGTGATCGACTTGTCCTTTCCCTTCACGGGAAGCGTGAGCCCGAGGTCGATGGTGCTGTCGCCGTGTATCGCGAAGGTATCGATCATCGGGGTGAACCGTGCCCGCAACGGGCTCTCGGCGAGGAAGCGCACGGCATTGGCGCTCGTGCCCTCGACGCGTCCCGCAACCTGTACCACCGACGCCGCGGCGCTCAGGTCTTCGATGGTGATCCTGGCCTCGCGGACGTTCGAGTCGAAGATGCGCCCTGACGCGACGTGCGCATCGAGCCGTGGACCGTCGAATCGCACCACACCCGACACATCGGTGATCTCGGGCCAGCCACGGGCGTAGCGCAATGCCGGCAGAGCGAGCTCCGCGGTGGCTTCGAGTTTTCCGGTACCAGCGCTGAACGGCAGCTCCGAGAGGCGGCCGTGAAGGAGCAGCCGTGCCCGATGGATGTCGCCATCCGGCGCGGCCATTTCGAGCCAGCGCGACACCGGCTCCGGCAGTACGCGCTCGGCGATCAGAGCGCGCACGGCGGTGACCTTCGACGGGCCCAGATCGAAGGCGATGCCGAGCTCCGGCTCCTTCTCGCCGCGAGGCGCGAGCACCCAACCTTCCGCGGCCAACGTTCCGGCCGGGGTCGCGAGGCTCGCCCCTTCGAATCGGACCCGAATGCCTTCCGGCGAAGGGATTGCGGTGACGGTGCCTGTGAGCCCTTCTCCCCGCAGCGGGTGTGCGAGCCAGCGCGGGGCGCTCACGTGGAGATTGCCGGAGGCGACGTTCGTCACCAGCCCCTGTCCACTCGCCTCGAACCGCCCGTTCGCGGCATCGACGGAGACCGGCCAGTCCAGCGGATCGAGGCGCAATCCAGTGAACCGGCCGCGGGCGCGGGCACGCCCGAGCTCGATCCGATCCGTTAGCGGCGCCGAGACGTAGAGATCTTCGATTGCACCGCGTGGGGCGGCCTCGATCAGTGTATTCGCCACCGGGCTCCCTGACGGTTCGCCGATCAGTGAGGCGAGCGCGACGAGATCCTCGATTCGTGCGAATTCCGCGCTTATGACCACCGTGCCGTCCCGACCGTCGCGCGGTGGCGTCCACCTCGCACCGGCGCTGGAGCGGGGCCACGAGCCGTTGGGGGTGGCGACGACAAGATCGCGGGCGGCGAACGTCCAGCTATCCGGGGTGCGTTCGACCTTGAATGAAGCGCTCACCTCGTCAAACCCTCGCCAGTCCCCACCGCTCATGACGCCCGGCGATTGCGCGCGGATCGTTCCCTCGGCCTCGACGAGTCGGGCGTTTTGCCAAGTGCTCCACACCGTACCCGAGACGACGCCGGAGAGCTTCTCCGCCCCGAGCTGTCGGGCGTCGAGGCCGAGGTGGTCGAGATCGACGTCGCGGGCGGCGACGTATGCCGCGCCCGTCCATGACGGGGTGAGAGAATCGCCGGCCACTTCCATCGCGAAGTCGATCCGGCCGTCCTCGGGGAGCTCGAACGCGCCGGAGACGCGATGCCGATCGCTCATGTGTTCGAGATGCAACGTCACGCCGGTGAGCGGCAGCCCGCCCATACCGCGCTGCTCGTCGATCCAGAGGATGCGCGACGCGAACAGCGAGATGCTCTCCTGGCTCAGCATCCACTGCGCGAGACGGTCGTTCTCGTGCGGCTCGGCAGGCGAGAGCTCTCCGAGCTCCTGGACCGAGAGCGCTCCATCGGACCGCCGCACGACGGTGAGCGATGCGCCGCTGGCCGTGATCTCGCGCGGCTGCAGAGCGCCTGAGCGCAGTGATTCAACCGGATCGATCGAGAACGTGAGATTGGCGAGCCGGATTGAAGGATCGGTCCCTCCTCCGTCCGTGGCCTTGCCACCGGAGAGCCGCACGTCCTTGGCTCGAAACACCGGCGTCCAGCCGCGCCAGTAGGCGTCGATGGTTCCGAGCTCGACTTGCCAATCGGCGATCCCGCTCAGCCACCCTTCGATCTCCGGGCGGTAGTGCCCGATCTCGGGGAGGAGGATGCGCAACCCCGCGAGTGCAGCAGCGCCGAGCAGCGCGATGCCGGCGAGCGTGTATGCGCACGAGCGCAACAGCTTTCCGCCGAGTCCGCCCGAAGGAGGCGAGCCGGTCACATCAGCACTACGTCGTATTGCTCGCGCGAGTACAGGCTCTCGACCTGTAGCGTGATGGGCTTTCCGATGAACGCCTCGAGCTCCGCAAAGGCCGACGATTCCTCGTCGACAAGCTGGTCGGTGACCTCGGGAGACGCGATCACGAGCAGACGTTCGGTATCGAACTGGCGCGCTTCGCGCAGAATCTCGCGGAAGATCTCGTAGCACACAGTGTCGGCGGACTTGATCGAGCCCCGTGCGCTGCACGTCGGGCACGGATCGCACAGCACATGCTCGAGACTCTCACGCGTGCGCTTGCGCGTCATCTCCACGAGGCCGAGCGGTGACACGTTGCTGATGTGGGTCCTGGTGTGATCTCGGGCGAGCGCCTTCTCGAGTGCGCGGAGCACCTGCCGCTTGTGGGTCTCGTTGCTCATGTCGATGAAGTCGATGATGATGATTCCCCCGAGATTGCGCAGGCGGAGCTGTCGCGCGATGGTTTGGGCCGCTTCGAGGTTCGTCTTGAAGATCGTCTCGTCGAAGTTGCGATGCCCGACGAATCCGCCAGTATTGACGTCGACGGTGGTCATCGCCTCCGTCTGATCGATCACGATGTGCCCGCCCGATTTGAGCTGCACCTTGCGGTGCAGGGCTTTCTGGATCTCGTCCTCCACCGCGTGCAACTCGAAGATGGGTCCTTCGCCGGTGTAGAGCTCGATGCGCGGGTTCATCTCGGGTAGAAACCGGCCGGTGAAGTCGAGCACCCGTTCGAGTGTTTCGTGCGAGTCGATCCGTACCCGCTCGATGGCCGAGGCCGACAGCTCGCGCAGGGTCCGGATCACGAGGGGCAGATCCTCGTGCACCATGCCCGGCACGCTGACCGACGCCGCGTGCCCGTTGACCGATGCCCACAGCTTGCGCAGGAACGCCATGTCCGCCTCGACGATCGCGTCCGGGCACCCTTCCGCCGCGGTCCGGACGATGTACCCGTCTTCCGGTGTCCAATCTTCGGGGGCCTCGCCGGGGTCTTCGCCGGGTGCGGTGCTCTCGCCGGCGGCGCGCCGGGCGCTGTCGCGCACGAGCTCGCGCAGCCGCTTGCGTTCCTCCTCGTCCTCGATCCGCTGCGAGACCCCGATCATCGCCGCGCCGGGCATGTAGACGAGGTAGCACGACGGGATCGATACGTGGGTGGTAAGGCGCGCTCCCTTGGTGCCGAGCGGATCCTTGATGACCTGCACGAACACTTCCTGCCCGTCGCGCACGAGATCGGTGATCGCTGCTCCGTTGCGGAGAAACGACACCGGCTCCGTCCTCGCCGGGTTCGATCCGTCTTCGCTGGAGGCAGGGGCGTCACGGACCCGCCGTGCGTCCGCATCGGCGATGTCCGATGCGTGAAGAAACGCCGCGCGGTCGAGCCCGATGTCCACGAACGCGGCCTGCATGCCGGGGAGGACGCGGCACACCCGGCCCTTGTAGATGTTTCCCACGAGCCCGCGCCGGTTCGCGCGCTCGATGAAGATCTCCTGGAGCACGCCGCTCTCGATCAGCGCGACCCTGGTCTCGCGTGGAGTGACGTTGACCAGCAGCTCGGCGCTCATGGCTCGGTTCGTCTCGGCGGGAACATGGCCCGGGGCTCCCCGTGCCGCCGGCTGCCGAATGGCGGAGCCCGGCTCGGCTGCGCAATCCAGGATTGTTGACCGCTCGAAGTGTAGTGAGTTCGCCCGGCACTGCCAACGGTTGCCCTGACACGGTTGCCCTGGCCCGTTGCGGCGGAGGCGCTGCCAATGTCTGCCTCGGACCGGTGCGGCGGAGGCGCCAATCGGCGATGATCATGACGATGAACGATCGGGATATCCGGTGAACTCAAGTATTGGTGTTCAAGACGCTTGGAAATCAGCCGATGGATTCCTGCGAAAACGGGAATCCATCTCAGTCACCTGGGGCCGGACACGCATTCCGACATTTGAGCGATGAAGACAGGTAGCCCGGCCCGTATCACCCGTCATCGCGGCGCCGCGTCCGAGGCGGTGCGTGTGGTGCGCGAGCTTGCCGGCGCCGCGGTCCAAGGCGGCGTCGCCGCGATATCGGCCGAGGAGTCGGCGGGCTGGGTCGAGGTGTCGGAGATGCTCGCGGAGCTCAACCTCGATACGGACTGCATCGCCGCGGGTCTCGCCGGTCTCCTCATCGAGCGCGATCTCGTCGGGCTCGACACCGCGCGGGCGCACCTCGGCGACAAGGCGGTGACGCTCCTCGAGGGGCTTGTGCGATTCGACGAGCTGCGATCGATCTCGGCCGAGGATACCGCAGCCGCCGGCCGGGATGCGCGGGCCGACCGGTTGCGCAAGCTGCTGCTCGCCGCCGTTGACGATGTGCGGGTCCTGGTCATGCAGCTCGCGCTGACGCTGCATCGGTTGCGCACCGCGCACAGCCGTCCTCGCGCGGTACGCGAACGCCTTGCGCGCGAGGGTCTCGACATCTACGCCCCGCTCGCGAGCCGTCTCGGCATCTGGCAGTACAAGTGGGAGATCGAAGACCTCGCGTTCCGTGAGTCGGATCGGGTGGCGTACAAGAGCATCGCCGGTCAGCTCAACGAGCGGCGCGTCGACCGTGAACGCTATGTCCAGGACGTCGTGCGCCGGGTCGGCGCCGAGCTCGTGCGAGCGGAGATCGATGCTGAGGTGACCGGTCGCGCCAAGCACATCCACAGCATCTGGCGAAAGATGCACCGCAAGTCGCTGAGTATCGAGCAAGCCGGCATCGAACAGTTGTTCGACCTGCGGGCGATTCGCGTGCTCGTCGATACCGTCGCCGAATGCTATACGGCGCTCGGAGCCGTGCACGGGCTGTGGACGCACGTCCCCCGCGAGTTCGACGACTACATCACCAACCCCAAGCCGAACGGCTACCGGTCGCTGCACACCGCGGTCATCGGGCCGGGCGGCAGGACCCTGGAGGTGCAGATCCGCACGCGCGAGATGCACGACCAGGCCGAGCTCGGAGTCGCGGCGCATTGGCGATACAAGGAGGGCGCAAAGCGTCCGGAACCGGGACTCGACACTCGCATCTCGTGGCTGCGACAGCTCCTGGAGACCCGCGAAGAAGCCGACGCCCCCGGGTCGCTGCTTGCCTCGCTCGGCAAGGAACTCGACTCCGAGCGCGTCTACGCCTTCACTCCGCGCGGCGATATCGTCGATCTTCCGGTCGGTTCGACCCCGCTCGACTTCGCCTATCAGATCCATACCCAGGTCGGTCACCGCTGCCGGGGCGCCAAGGTCGATGGCCGGATCGTGCCGCTGACGTACACGGTCCGATCCGGCGACCGGATCGACGTGCTGACCACTCGGCACCCACGCCCGAGCCGCGACTGGCTCAATCCCAACCTCGGCTACCTCGGAAACGCGCGCTCGCGCGCGAAGGTGCGGCACTGGTTCAAGCACCAGGATCGCGAGCGCAATGTCGCCGACGGGCAGGAGATCTGGGATCGGGAGGTGAAACGGCTCGGGGTCGGGCAGCCGCCTCGCGAGGCGTTGGCGGAGCGGTTCAGTGCCACCAGGTTCGAGGATTTTCTCGCGGCGCTCGGGCGCGGAGACGTGAGCGTCCCCCAGCTTGCCGGGGCGCTTCAGCCGTATCTGCCTGCGCCCCCTCCGCCCGCGCCGAAGCTTGCAAAGCGGCGCCGGAAACGCACCGGTGATGTACGTATCAGCGGAATCGGAGATCTGCTCACGCAGATGGCCCAGTGCTGCAAGCCGCTGCCCAACGACCCGATCGTGGGCTACATCACGCGAGGACGCGGCGTAAGCATTCACCGCGCGGACTGCCGTAACGTGCTCAACCTCGCAGGCTCGGAGCGGGCGCGCCTCATCGACGTGACGTGGAGCGGCGGGGTGGAGGAGAGCTATCCGGTGGAGGTCGCGGTCGAGGCATACGACCGCAAGGGCCTGCTTCGCGACGTGACCGCGGTGGTGTCGAATGAAGCCGTGAACATCGTCGCGATCGAGTCGCGCACCGACGCACCTGCCCACATCGTCGACAT
>JAKZYK010000440.1:0-4932 GCA_047514485.1 Gammaproteobacteria bacterium | reverse complement strand
ACGCGGCCGGATCCCGCCACATCAGTTCCAAGCGCAAAGGAAACAAGTCCTGTAGAAACGGAAACCGCTGAACCGGAGCTCGACCCGCCAGGAATGTAACGCGAGTTGAACGGGTTCCGCGCGATGCCATACGGCGTTCTGGTCCCGACGAGTCCGCTCTGAAATTGATCAAGATTTGTCTTGCCGATGAGAACCGCGCCAGCCGCAAGGAGCCGTTCTACCACCGTCGCCGACCGTTGCGCGGTGTATGCGAAAGCTGGGCATGCCGCGGTGGTCTGCATGGCAGCAACGTCAATGCAATCCTTGACCGCAAACGGTATGCCGTAGAGCGTTGATCGGCGACGAGCCTCTTCATCCAGACTCTCCAGCTCCTCGGCCCGTTCCATTGCCTGTTCATCCGGAACACGAGAAATCCACACTCCATCGTCCCCCTGAGCTGCGATACGGCGCAGGACCACGTCAACGACCGTCGTCGGGGTCAGGGTTCCCCTATCGTATGCGGTGCGCAGTGCACCGAGGTCCAAGCTGATGTCGTCCGGCACAATGGTCATGTTCAACCTTCCTTCCTGGTCCCTGGACACGCAACGAAGCAACGTACCCGCCAAGTCGTCATCCCGCAGAGCTGCCACGTACAAGCCAGGACTCGCCGTCCGAGTTTACGCCGTGGCGGCATGCATCCTGTATCACAATGAGTTCATCGATAACAACGACGTCATGGACGCGGACAATCCGGCCGGTGCCGATATGCCCAATCCAGAGCCATTTCACGCTGTAGGTCAGGTTGGCCGAAGGCATAACCCGACATCGGAACGACGCGCTCATGTCGGATGACGCTGCGCCAATCCGACCTGCCCCGGAACCGGAGCCATAGCGTGAAATGACCCTGTGCCCAATCGAGAGGATCTTGTCGATCTCCGGGAGAAGTAGAAGAACAGGTCGGGTTACGCCTCGCCAATCGACCTGCTCGTGAGGGCTCCCCTCCCCCGACAGGCTATGGATTTCAAACTGAGACACGACCGGCCGTCTTCCCGATTGGATTCCCGCGAAAGAGGTGCACTACACTCCGCCCGGCCAAAAACCGGAGCACCCACGCGGCGAGGAGAACGATGGCGGCATCTCTGACGACGACAAGACTGTCACCGCCGGCGTGGAGACCGTCCGTTCAATGACCCGCAACCTGTCTCGCGACCCGATTGCAGCAACTGGCCGGAGCAAACCGCCGGACAGCCCCCGGCGACCGCGGCGCCGGGGGAAGTAGACGATGCCGACGCGGTGGACGGAGCCCGAAGGCGAGAAGTTCGCCCTCGGCGCGCTCGAAGAGCAGGAGCACTGGCAGAGCGAGTACTACCGAATCGTCAGTGAAGCCAGCGAGCAGGCCCGGAGCGCCGAAGCGGGTGCGTTCGACGGCGACGGGCCCTGGGTGGGTCTGCGGCTGCCCCGAAACGACGCGCTCTACAAGGTTCGAGGGATGGCCCGGTATGCGGCCAACCTCTCCCCGGCCGGAATGCTCCACTGCCGCTTCGTGCGAAGCGAGCATCCGCATGCCCGTCTCCTGAACATCGATGTCTCCAGGGCCAGGACCGCCCCCGGGGTCCGCGCCGTGCTCACCGCGGCGGACATCGCCCCCGAGCGGCTCCTGATCGGGACCTTGACCGAGGACACGCCGGTGCTCGCCGGGGATCGTGTCCGCTATGCCGGCGAGCCGATCGTCGCGATCGCGGCCGAGAGCGCCGCCGCGGCCGACGATGCCTGCCAGCTCGTGGACGTGGAGTACGAGCCGCTCGAACCGATACTGACGCCGGAGGCGGCGCTGGCTCCGAACGCTATCCAGCTCGACCCGGATGGCAACGTCATCGGCGATCTCCACCATCAGGCCGGCGACGTCGAGGCCGGGCTCGCCGAGGCCGACATCGTATTGGAGAACACCTTCACGACGGAGCCGGTCGATCACTGCTTCCTCGAACCCCCGGCGGGCCTGGCCTTCGTCGATCCCGACGGCGTGCTGACGGTGCTGGTCTGCACGCAATACCCTCACTACCACCACCGGCAGGTCGCACGCGTCACCGGGCTCGGGATGGATCGGGTCCGCGTCGTCCAGACCGTCGTCGGGGGCGCCTTCGGCGGCAAGATGGACAACACCGTCGAGTGCGCCATCAGCCTGCTGGCGCTGGAGACCGGCAGGCCGGTGAGGATGATCTACACGCGCGATGAGGTGTTCACGACGACCACCAAGCGCCACGCGATGACCATCCGCCAGCGGCTCGGGGCGACCCGCGACGGGCGCCTGACCGCACTCGACGCCGAATATCTCGCCGACGGCGGCGCCTACCGTTCCTACAGCCTGATCGTCGGAGGGCGCTGCGTCATCCACACCGGCATGCCGTATCGCATACCGAACGTGCGCGCGCACTACACCGTCACCTTCACCAACCACCCGCCGAGCGGTGCGATGCGCAGCTTCGGAGTGGTGAAGGTGGCGTTCGCGATCGAATCCCAACTCAACGAGCTGGCGGATCGGCTCGGCATGAGCCCGATAGAACTCCGGCGCATCAACGGGATGGTCGACGGGGAACGCACCCCCATCGGTCAGACCCTGTGGGACATCGGCTTTCATCAGACCCTCGACGCCATCGAGCCAATCTACGAGCGGCGCAAGCGTGCGATCGCCGCGCAGGCGGGAGACGGCCGCAAGCGCGGGCTCGGCATCGCGTGTCTCGGCTATGGCATCGGTTACAGCGGGGTGCGCAACCCGTCCACCGCGCGGATGAGGGTGGATGCCGACGGGGTGGTGACCGCCTTCTGCGGCACGCCCGACATCGGCACCGGCTCCGACATGGCGCTGGCGCAGATCGCGGCCCAGACGGCGGGCATCGACGTGCGGCGGGTCCGCGTGGTCAGCGGAGACTCGACCAAGACCGACGATTCCGGGCCCACCTCGGCATCGCGCACGACCTACTTCTCGGGCAATGCGGCCTGCATCTGCGGCCGGGACTTCAAGGATCAGTTCGAGAGCGCCGTCTCGCGCCAGTTGGGTGTCGCGCGCGAGCAGGTCCGTCTGGAGGGCGATCGGATTGTGGCGGGGAACGAGCGCATCGGCTTCGAGGATGCCTGCCGGTCGATCGCGGCCGAGATCGGCGGGATCTGCGGCTACGGGAAGTTCGATCCCGACATCGAGGTCAGCATTCTCACCTTCAAGGGCAACCCGTATCCGAGCTACACGTACGCGACCCATCTCGCCGAGGTGGCAGTCGATGACGAGCTGGGCGAAGTCGAGGTCGTGAAGTACTGGGCCGCCCACGACGCCGGCACGGTCGTGAATCCTACCGGAGCCGAGGGGCAGATCGAGGGCGGCGTCGCGATGGGCATTGGACAGGCGCTGTGGGAGAAGGTGGTCCGTGAGAACGGCACGATCATGAACCCGCATTACCGGGACTACCTGCTCCCCGGTGCGAAAGACGTCCCGTACGACATCGAATGCATCTTCGTCGACAACCAGGATCGTACCGGCCCATACGGCGCCAAGGGCGTCGCCGAGGTGAGCATGATTCCGGTGCCGGCCGCCGTCGCGAGCGCGATCACGGACGCGGTGGGCGTGCGCCCGGCCCGCCTGCCGATGGAATCCGAGTACCTCCTGCGCCTGATCGAAGCGTGCCGCGAGGAATGAGGCGAGAATGATGCCGGGCGGCGCGATGCAACGAACGATGCGGCCTACCCGCCCACGAACGTAACCGCGGACCCGAGCTGCACATGCCCAATTGCCGCTACACCAGCCCGCGGACCATCGACGAGGCGTTGGACGACCTCGCGGCCGCGGCCGGCGATGCCCACGTGATCGCAGGGGGGATTGCGCTCGGGATCCTGATGAACGAAAAGCTGGTCGAGCCGAGCTGGCTGATCGACATCTCCCGGATCGAGGCGCTCGGGGGGATCGAACGCCTGCCCGATGGCTCGCTCCGAATCGGAGCGCTCGCCACCCACACCGAGGTTGAACACTCCGAGGCGGTGGCGCGGTATTACCCGATACTGGCGGAGATGGCGCGGGAGATCGCCTGCGGGCGGATCAGGAACCGAGGCACCGTCGGCGGCAACCTCTGTCTTGCCGATCCTCAGGGCGATCCTCCCGCTGCCGCCATCGCCCTCAGAGCCGTGCTGCGCGCCGCCGCAAGGCAAGGGCCGCGCGACATCCCCGCGACACATTTCTTTACCGACATCTACACCACCGCGCTCGGCGAAGACGAGCTGCTCCGGGAGGTGATCATCCCCCCTCCCCCCGAGAATTCCGCGGCTGTCTTCGGCAAGTTCGCCGCACGCCGCGCGATGGACTACACGTCGACGGTGAGCGTCGCGGTGCAGCTCGTCCGAGATCCGAACGACGGCTGCATCGCGGAGGTCGGACTGGGTCTCGGCGGCGTCGGCCCGATTCCCGTATGGCCGCAAGCCACCGAGGCGGTGCTGGCCGGTCGAGTACCGGAGCCGGATACCTTCACCGAGATGCGCCGGGTCCTGTTCGAGGAGCTCGACCCGATCGCGGATCACATGTATTCGGCCGACTACAAGCGCCATGTGGCGTGGGTCGTCATGAAGCGGACGCTCGATCGGGCATTCGCCCGGGCCGCCGCCGCTTCGGGAGAGACGAGCCAATGAGCATCGAGATCGCGATCGCGGTGGCGTGGTTCACCAGGAAGCGGACGCTCGACCGGGCGTTCGCCCGAGCCGCCGCTTCGGGGGAGACGAGCCGATGACCATCGAGATCGCGATTGAGGTCAACGGCGCCGCGCACAGCCTGGAGGTGGAGCCGACCGAGACCCTCCTGGATCTGCTCCGCGAGCGGCTCGGCCTGACCGGGACGAACAAGGATTGCTGCATGGGGATCTGCGGCGCCTGCACGGTGCTGTTCAACCGCCGTCCGGTCAGCTCGTGTCTGCTGCTCGC
>JAKZYK010000439.1:0-3563 GCA_047514485.1 Gammaproteobacteria bacterium | reverse complement strand
CGTGATGCGAGCGCCTGCTCGGCCTGCGTTTCGGAGCAGGTGTAGACGCCCGAGCGGTACTGCGTGCCGGTGTCGTTGCCCTGGCGCATCCCCTGGGTGGGGTCGTGGGCTTCCCAGAACGTCTTGAGGATCGCGTCGTAGGCGATGCGGCCCGGATCGAAGACCACGAGCACCACCTCGTTGTGGCCGGTGCGGCCGCTGCACACCTCCTCGTACGTCGGGTTGGGGGTCGCGCCCGCGGCGTAGCCGACGGCGGTGACGTGCACCCCGGGCAGGTTCCAGAACGCCTTCTCTCCGCCCCAGAAGCAGCCGAGGCCGAGCTGTGCCTGTTCCATGCCTTCGGGGAACGGCGGCTTGATGCGGTGCCCGTTGATGAAGCTTGCGTCCGGGGTGCGGATCGGGTCGCGGCGTCCGGGCAGCGCCTCGCCAGCGTTCGGGATTTCCGTCGTCTTGCGGAACAGGCGCATGGGGGTGGTCTCGCGGAGGGGTCCGAGCACTCTAAATCCCCGGATTTCGGCACGCAACTGAGCCGTCGCTCGTGACCGGGGCCGCGTCGCCGGTGGGCCGGCCGGACCATCCCTTCGCTCCGGCCACGGTCGCGAACCTGGCCCGCCGCACCGGGAGCGTGTCCCGGAGAGTTTCCGCCACACCGGGCGCCGGGGTCAGCGGTGCGCGAGCGCGCGGCCGAGGATCCGTTCCGGATCGGTCCAGCCCGTCTCGTCCTGGATCTCGCGGCACCGTTCGAGGATTGGAGCGAAGCCGGGGCCGGGCTGCATGCCGTGTTCGATCAGGTGCCGGCCGAGGACCGCATCGCGGGGCGCGGCTCGTTCCACGTGGCAGGCTCGTGCGGCTGCGAGGAATGCGTCTCCGGCATCGAACCGCCCGGCGACGGCATCCTCGGTGGTGCGTCCGAGATGGTCGGCACGCGCGACCCTTACGAGCAGCTCGATGCTGACTCCGGCTCGTTCGAGCTTGCGGGCAAGCCGCCGGTAGCCCTTGGCGGTGGCTCCGTTCCTGATGAACAGCGCCGGAGCCAGATGGTGCTCGACGAGCGCCGCGACCTGGTCGGTGAGCGCACCTGGCGCCCGCATCCGCTCGAGCAGCGCACGGGTCGGGGCCACCCCCTCGACATCGTGTCGATGCGATCGGATCCGGCCATCGATCCGCTCCGTGGTCGCCGGCTTGCCGAGGTCGTGGCAGAGCGCGCCGAGCATGAGCGGGAGGTCCTCGCAAGCCTTCTCCGTGGTGTCGCTCTGCGCGGAGAACGCCGTGGTCGCGGGCGGGACCATTCGATCCGGGTCGCTTTCGCGGGTTCCGGCACCTCCGCGCAGGGCGGCCGCCGCATCGAGGACCATCAGGGTGTGCACCCAGACGTCGCCTTCCGGGTGCCATTCCGGGTCCTGCGGGACTCCGCGCAAGGCGTCGATCTCGGGGAAGAAGCGGAGCTGGCCCGTGTCTTCCAGGACCTTGAAGCCGATCGAGGGCTTCGCCGCGCGAAGCAGCAGCTTCCTGAGCTCGTCGAATACCCGCTCGCCGGAGAGATCGCTCAGATCGAGCTTCCGGCACAGTGCGACGAGCGCATCGTCCGGGGTCATTTCAAGACGGGCCGCGAGCTGGGCCACGCGCAGTCCGCGCAGCGGATCCTCGCAGAAGTGCGCCGGATCGGTGGCGCGCAGCACGCGGCGTTCCAGATCGCTGCGCCCTGCGTGCGGGTCCAGCACCTCGCCGGTCAGGGGATCGATGCCGATGCTGTTCACTGTGAGATCGCGGCGGCGCGTGGCCTCGGCGAAATCGAGCGATGGGTCCGGCGACACGTCGAATCCGCGGTGTCCGGGGCCGCGCTTGCTGTCGCGCCGTGGCAACGAAAAATCCACGTCGATGCCGCCGACCCGGAACACGCCGAACGCGCGCCCGACCGCGTGCACCTTGCCGAAGCGCGCGAGCAGCGCTTCGAGCCGCTCCACGCCGAGGCCGAACACCTCGATGTCGACATCCTTCGATCGCACGCCCAGAAGATGGTCGCGCACCCAGCCGCCCACGACGACGGCCCGGCCGCCGGCATCGCGGACCGCCTTCGCGATCTCGACGCTCCTTGCATCGAGCCTTGAACGGGGGTGGAGCGTCACGGCTGCGGCTTCCGGGATTCACGTTCGCCAGCGGCGGAGCCACGACCGCTTCTGTCGTTACCGTCGTCGCAAGCCATGGCCGGGTCGATTTCGCCGAACAGCATCAATGCCCAATCAATCTGTGCGCTGAACACTGAACCCGGTTCGGACATCGAGTCCACGCTGGTTCGGCGCATCGCGCCGTTTGATGGCGCTCGAGGCGGTTCACGCCGCGGCGGCCAGCACCGGTTCCAGCGCCGCGAAGAGGCACTCCACATCCGCGTCGGTGTTGTAGAGATGGGGGGTGACGCGCACCGAGTTCCCGCGCACGCTCACGTAGACCTTGTCGCGTGCGAGCGCCTCGAGCAGCCCGGACGGCACGCCCTCGGGGAATCGCAGTCCAAGGAAGTGGCCGGCCCGCAAATGCGCCGGCTGCGAGCCGAGGCCGATTGCCCGCGCGCGTTCGGCGATGGCCGCGGTTCGCGCACTCAACGTCTGCGCGATGTTCTCGACCCCCCAGGCGAGGATCTGCTCGAGCCCGGCGATCGCCATCGGTATCAGGTGGAAATTCGACATCTCGCCCATGTCGTAGCGCCGCGCGCCGGGTGCGAACTCGTCGCGATAATCGACGAGGCGGGTGAAGTCCTCCGAGCCCGCGCGCGGTGACCAGCCATACTCCAGCGGCTCTCCATGGTGATGGTCCGGATGGACGTAGAGGAATCCGAACGTATATGGCCCCATCAGCCACTTGTAGCACGCAGCCGCCGCGAAGGCGGGCCGCACCTTCGCGAAGTCGATTGGCAGCGCGCCGGCTGACTGTGTGAGATCGAGCGCGAGCGCCCCACCCGCCGCGCGCACGCGCTCGCCTATCAACTCCAGGTCGAGCAGCGCTCCATCGGTCCAGCGGCAGTGCGGCAGCGCGGCGATGGCAGTGCGTTCGTCGATCGCGGCGAGGACCGCCGCGGTCAGATCCCCGTCGGGGGCATCGACGGTGACGATCTCGGCGCCGGCCCGTGCCGCCGCCGCCCGCCACGGATAGAGGTTCGATGGAAACTGATCCGCGAGCAGCACGATGGTTTGTCCGGCGCCGAGCGGCAGATTGCGCGCGGCGATCGCCATGCCGTAGCTTGCGGCCGGGACGATCGCGATGTCTTCCGCGCGGGCGTTGACGATGCGCGCGAAGAGGCCGCGGGCACGGGCGGGGTCGGAGAAGAAATCCGGGGTGGCGATCTCCCACGGGCGCGCCTTGCACCGTACCCCCCGCAACCCCGCCTCGACCACCGAGTGCATGAGGGGCGCCATGTACGCACAGTTGAGGTAGGCGATGTCCTCGGGCAGATCGAAGAGGTGACGCTGGCTCGGGATCATGGTGCTCGGCTCCTTTGTGACGAAGTACATGCAGGCTTGGAACACTGCCTGCTCGGAGGACGATTCGCAATGCTGCCAGCGCATGCTGCC
>JAKZYK010000438.1:0-18692 GCA_047514485.1 Gammaproteobacteria bacterium | reverse complement strand
TCCTTGAGGACGGGGAAGCGCTCGTAGTTCGCCTCCATCTTGTCGCGGACCTGCTTGCGATCCCGCCGGAACGTCCAGCCTCCCAGCTCCAGGTTCTCCTCGACCGACATGTCCCTGAAGATCCCCGGCTGCTGCGGAATGCAGGCCAGCCCCTTGAGGATCCGCCGGTGGGGCGACACGGCGAGAATGCTCTCGTTCTCGAGCCGAATGTCGCCCGAGTTGGGCTTCAGGAAGCCGGAAGCTGCCCTCAGCGCCGTCGACTTGCCGACGCCGTTGGCCCCGAGGACGGCCGTGATCTGATGGCGGTGCGCCGTGACGTTCAGGCCCTGAAGAATGTTCAGATCACGGTAGTAGCCGACGTAGAGATCCCTCATCTCGAGGACGGCTTCATTGGCCGGAACGGATTCGGCTTCCATCGCTCACTGCTCTCTCTGGGCGGGGGCGGGTGCGGGTGCGGGTGCGGGTGCGGGTGCGGGGACGCCGCCGGCGACGCCGGAATCATCGCTGGCGGCGGGGGCGGCCACGATCGCGTCGCCGTCGGTCGATCCCGCCTCGTTGATGACCTGGGCGATGATCGCGATCGAGTCATATGCCTCCATCGCGTAGCTCTCGACGGCTGCCTTGCCCGTCCTCTCCTTGTAGACCGCAGAGAACTTCTTGGCGGTATCGTTGAACAGGTTCTCGGGCACACCGATGCGCTGTACGAAGGCGTAGTTGCCGTCCGGCACGTTCTCCCAGTAGGACTTGCTTTCCAGGGAGACCTGCCCGGCGTGGAACGGCACGTCCTGCGGGCCGATGCCAGCATCCGCCGCCTGCTGGGCGAAGTTGTAGCCAGCCTCGCCGGTGGCAAGGGCACCGAGCGCCTCTGCGAGGCAATCGCATAAAACCCCTCGTGTCACATCGCCAACCCGACCGCCGCGAGGCCAAGCAGCAGCCATAGGACCGCACGCCGGAACCCGCGCTCACCGACCCTGCGAAACCACCGTGCGCCAATGCCGGTGCCGGCCAGATACGGGAGCCCGACGAGGATCGCGCGCCACAGATCATCGATCGTGATGTGGCCGAGGGCGATGTGCGCTCCGATGAGGAGGTACGCGAGAATGACGCCCCAGAATACGGCGTTCGCACGGCTCTCCGTCCCGGAACACGGGAGCGAGAAGAAGAAGATCATGACGACGAGTGCGACGTAGGTCGCACCGAGCACGACCCCCGCAAGCAACCCCACCGCGATGTGGACCGCGATCGACGGTGACGCGCGAAAACGGCCTCCGAGCAGCATGACGGCGACGCAGGCGGCGACCGCGCGCTTCATCACCACCGGGTCCGTCACCGTCAACAGATACACCCCGATCGGGAGCCCGGCGAGAGACGCGACGGTGATGATTGCCACGACGCGGCGGTTGAACTCGCGGGCGGTGCTCGGCACGAGCAGCAGATACGAGACCGCGTCGATGATCATCACCTTGGTCAGCACCGAAAGCGGGCTGTAGAACTGAGTGAGCACGAGCGCCATGAGCGCCGGCCCGCCGAACCCGCTAAAGCCGCGCACCATCCCCGCCGCGAACGCGGTCGTGCCCGCGAGCGCGATCATCCCCGGCTCGTCGAGGGTCAGATCCGGCAGCACAGGGCGTACGTCGGGCTGCCGGCGGCAGCGTCACGCGACACGCGATCAGTCCCGCCGCCCGTCGATGATCGCGAGATTGAGATCGAGAAGACCTTCGGCGACGCCGCCGAATCGGGCGAACTCCGGGCTCGTGCGTACTTTGCGCCGATAGAGATTGAAGAGCTGACGCATGATGATCGCGAGCCGGAACACCGACAGCGCGCGGTAGAAGCGGAAATCGCCGATGTCGATGCCCGACGCCTGAGCATAGGCATCGATGATCTCGGTGCGGCTCGGAAAGCCGGGCGCCGCGCTCGGCATCTGGCGAAGCGCGTGCATGACGGGGTGGTCGTCGGGCTCGGTCCAGTAGCTCAGCAGCACCGCGAGGTCGTAGAGCGGACACCCTCGCGTGCACATGTCCCAATCGACCACCGCGACCGGGGTGAAGTGTTCGGCGTCGAGGATCACGTTGTCGAGCTTGAAGTCGTTGTGCACGAGCGACGCCGCGCGTTCGGGCTCGATGTGGTCCTCGAGCCACGCGACGATGCGTTGCACCAGGCGGCCCGGCTGCCCGTCGTAGGCGAGGTGTGCGCGCTTCGACCAGCCCGCGACCTGGCGGGCGAGGAACCCCACGGGGCGGCCGAGGGAATCGAGATCGACAGCCGCGGGGTCGATGCGGTGCAGGCCGGTGAGTGTATCCACGAGATCGCTGGCGATTCGCGCCGCATGCTCCGCCTGCCCGACGAGAGCGAACGGAAGCTCGGCTCCGATGACAATCCCGGGACGATACTCCATGAGGAAGAAGGGGGCCCCCAGGACCGAGGAGTCCTCGCACAGGTGGAACGCCCGCGGCGCGAGCGGGAACTCTCGCCAGAGCCGCGAGAGCACCCGGTACTCGCGGACCATGTCGTGCGCACCGGGTGGCAAGGGTCCCGGTGGCGGCCTGCGCAGGACACAGGGGGCGCCGTCCACCTCGAGGAGGTAGTTGTAGTTGGCGAAACCGGACGCGAACTGGCGCGGAGGCGCATCCAAAGCGAGCCGGCGCCCGTGGGCTTCGATGTGCCCGGCGAGGCGCGGCCAGTCCTGAGCGATGGCGTCGGTGCGGAAGGTCATCTCGGGCGCGTACCGGTGAGGAAGCTCGAAGCGTGCGTCCAGCCCGGGCGCGGCGCCTGTGCCTCACTCACTGGGCGGCGCGCTCTTCGAGCTTCAGCGGGCAGTCTCGACGATGGAAGTGTCCTGGAGGTTGTAATTCAGGCCCGCGCCGCACGGAATACCCGCTCGCCCTGTTCTTGGATAATCTTGCGGGCTTTACTGATGGACAGGGTGATCGCGGCTTCGCGCGACGTCGACGTGTCGGAGCGAATGAAGTGGACTTCCTTCGCTTCTCCGCCGACGACCTTGCCGATTCGCCCTTCCGTCGACCAGCCGCCGCTTGCTTTCCGCGGCGTCGCGACGATGGTGAAGCCTTCATGCTCTACCGGGTCCGCGGATTCGGGCTCACGGCTGCCCGCACCGCCCCCGAGCACATTCTTCAGAAATCCAAGCATCGTTCCGCTCCTCGATTCGATGTTGCTCCCATTGTCGTCGAAGGGCGCAGTCCGGCGCGAGCACCTGGGCAGGCTTGCTCACCGCACCGGCGGTTCGCCCACAAAGCGCCAGCCGCGGTTGATTTCGTCGACCTGCTCGTTGAGCGTCCAGAAGTCGTAGAGGACTCCGACAAGCAGCAAGACGCTGACGAAGAAGAACGGGGTGACGACCCAGATCGCGATGAACAGATAGATGAGCCCTGTGACCCACTTGCCCATATAGAGCCGGTGGGCGCCGAACGCGCCGAGGAAGGTGAGGAGCAGGAATGCGACGGAGTAGTCCTTCGGACCTTCCTCGAAGCGCCGATCCGCATCACGGTCCATCCCCGGAATCAGGAACAGATCGACGAGCCAGCCGATCAGAAACAGTCCGAGGGTGCAGAACCAGATCGTCCCGCTGATCGGCCGGCCGTAATAGAAGCGGTGCGCGCCGATAAATCCGAACAACCACAGGATGTAGCCGAGAAGCACGCTATGGGTGTCCTTGGACACCCGCCCCCCGGATGCGATCACGTCCCGCCGGCCAGCCGGTTCGCCGCGACGAGGCGCACGGTATCGAGCCAGTGGCGAACCTCCGCCCCGTCGAGCAGCCCCCGGGCCCTGAGTTCGCGGTGGCACGCCGGGAGGTTGTAGTGAGGGATCGCCGGATAGAGATGATGCTCGACGTGATAGTTCACGTGGTGGGGAAACAGCAGCCAGCGCGCCCACCACGGCGCGTGGTTGGTGCGCGCGGCAGTCAGCGGGGAGCCGAGATCGGTAACCGCGCCGTGCTCGCAGACCGCACGCAAGCGAAGAATGGCCTGCAGCACTGTCACCGCCGGAAGCACCCAGAGCACCAGGTAGTCCACTCCGACCCCGAACGCGAAGGCGGCGGCGGGCGCGCCGAGGTGAAAGGCCGCCACAAGCCAGCGGTCCCGGCGGGCGTCACGCTTGAGCTTCGGGGCGGTGTCGTCGAGGGGGCGGCTCGCAACCCCGGTCTCGTCATTGATGGCCGGTGCTCCGAAGAAGTACGCGTAGGTCTTCGGCGCGGTGAGTCCGGCGAGGTCGCGGCCGAGCTTCCGGAGCAGGTAGGCGCGCCCGCGGGGGTAGCCGCCGTGCAGCGCGATGTCGGGGTCGCGCGGCTCGTAGAGATGGTTGTGGTGCAGGCGATGCACGACCCGGTACGTGCACATGGAGATGCCGGCCGCGATCGCGACACCGCGGCCCACGAGGTCGTTGAGCCACCGGGTCCGGTAGAGACGATAGTGCGCCGCATCGTGGGCGAGCACGAAGCAGGCGTGCTGCTGCGTCGCGATCACGATAACAGCGGGAATGACCGTCCACGGCGCCCACCACGTCAACGCCACGGCGACCGTTGCGGCGATGACCGCGACGGTCGCCAGCACCGAGAGTGTCGATCGCACGGGATCGAGGCGGGTAAGCTCGCGCAGCGCCTCGGGCGCAAGCGCGCGGCGCGAGCGCGTATCGTTGCGAAACTCTTCGCCGTTCGCGATCGATTCAGACATGGGGCCTGTCGCGCGGCGCATCGTTTGGAATGCGTGTACAGGGAAGTGTAGCCTGCATTGTTCACTGGCTCGAATCCATCGTGTGTCATGTCGAATTTCCAACACGCACCCAACGACTTCAATGCACATCTCGTGATTCGATCGGCGAGTGGTTGGAAGGCCACTGCGTGATCGAGCTCGAATCGGCAGCAGGGCGATGACCGATTCGATCGGGCGCGATGTCGTCGAGTTCGCACACATCCTTGCCGATGCCGCGGGCGAGATCGTGCGAGCCGCGGCCCGCTCGCGGCGGGTCGTGCACCGCAAAGCGGACGCATCGCCGGTCACCGAGATCGATCGCGCGGTGGAGTTGCGGCTGCGCGAGATGATCGCCGCGCACTATCCCGGCCACGGCGTCATCGGCGAGGAGTTCGGCGACGACCGGCAGGGAGCCGAGCACGTCTGGGTGCTCGATCCCATCGACGGCACCAAGGCGTTCATGGCCGGACTGCCGGTGTACGGCACTCTGATCGGACTCGCCCGCGCAGGGCGCCCCGTTCTCGGCATCATCGAACAGCCCGTCACGCGGGAACGGTGGACGGGAATCGACGGCGACGGGACGTGGTACAACGGCGAGCGGGCCCACGCCGGGGCATGCCGCCGCATGAGCGACGCGCTGGTCTGCACCACGTCGCACGAATACTACGAAGGTGAGGATGCGGACGTTTTCGGACGCATCGTCTCCGGCTCCAGGTGGATGGTGTACGGCGGGAACTGTCTCGCGTTCGCCCAGGTTGCGTGCGGATTCGTCGACGTCGCACTCGAAACGAAGGTCGGCGTGTACGACTACTGCGCGCTGGTTCCGGTCGTCGAGAACGCCGGCGGGGTGATGACCGGATGGCGGGGGGAGCCGCTGACAATCGAGCCGGCGAAGGGTGGGCGGATCATGGCGAGCGGCAACCGGGTGCTGCACGAAGCAGCGATGGCCTGTGTGGCCGGTGGAGCCTGAAGCTCCGAGCTACACCGCCCCGTGCGGCACACTGCGCCCCGGCCGGGAACCTCCGGGCGAATGTGGAGCAGCGGCTGCACGTTTCGCGGTGGTGGGCGGACGGGATGTCGGCTGGTTCGAGCGTTGTTCCGACGCCTGCTCCCCGGGTGCCGCTGCATGCGCGGTGGCGAGGGTACGACCGAAGCGGTAGGGTGGCCGCAACGACGGAGAGGTCCACGGGGCGGGCGTGCAGGACGGGCGGGCGCCCCGGCGTTGCCGGCTTGTCCGATGCGGAGGCCGAACGATGCAAAGTGACGAATTGAAGGACGCTGGTCTGAAGGCGACGCAGCCGCGGATCAAGATCCTTTCCGTCCTGGAGCAGCACCGTGATCGGCACATGAGCGCCGAGGATGTCTATCGGGCGCTGATGACCGCGGGCGACGACCTCGGCCTCGCGACGATTTACCGTGTTCTGACGCAGTTCGAGTCGGCCGGGCTTGTCATCCGCCATCATTTCGCGGAAGGACACGCGGTGTTCGAGCTCGACTCGGGCGAGCACCATGACCACATCGTGTGCATGGATTGCGGAAAGGTGACGGAGTTCGTCGACAACACCATCGAGCGCCGGCAAGTCAAGATCGCCAATGAGCACGGCTTCCGCCTTGCCGACCACTCGCTGGTGCTGCACGGGCACTGCGAGCGTAGACGCTGCCCCCACCGAAAGCGCTGATCCGGGCATGCCCGCGAATCGCGGGCCGTTTTCCGCAGCCACCCGGCGCAAGAGCCGGACCACTCTCGACGTCGTGCGTTCCGACGGCCCACCCATGCTTTCATGAAGGTTGCGCATCCTGCGTATTGCCTGGCAGTTTAATTGCGGATGAGAATCGCTTGCATTCGTAATACGAAGCGGCTATAACCAGTCGCCGCTCGATCGAGATTGATTCTCATTCCTAAATCTGGAGACCAGGCTCATGCGCAAGACCGTCATCTCGCTCGTTACCCTCTCGGCTCTCGCCCTCGCGATGTCGCTCATGGTCGCGACGACCCATGCGGCGGGCGAGGTCAACCTGTACTCGTACCGCCAGCCATTCCTGATCGAGCCCATGCTCGAGGAGTTCACCAGGCAGACCGGCACCAAGGTGAACGTCGTGTTCGCGAATAAGGGGATGGTGGAGAAGATCAAGGCAGCCGGCGACAACAACCCGGCCGACGCCGTGCTGACCGTCGATATCGGTCGACTCGACGCGCTGCGCAAGGCCGGGCTCCTCGAGCCCGTGGACTCCGCCATTCTCAACGAAGCGATCCCCGCACACATGCGTCATCCCGATGGGCTGTGGTTCGGACTCACGACCCGCGCTCGGGTTGCTCTCGTATCCAGGGAACGCGTGAAGGAGGGTGAGCTCGAAACTCTGGCCGACCTCGCGGACCCGAAGTTCCGCGGCCGAATCTGCTCGCGTTCCGGCAAGCACGGGTACAACGTGGCGCTCATTGCTTCGGTGATCGCCCACGAGGGAGAGGCGGCAGCCGAACAGTGGCTCACCGGTGTGCGAGACAATCTCGCCCGCAAACCGCAAGGCAACGATCGCGCCCAGGCCAAGGGCATCTACGAAGGCGTGTGCGACGTCGCGATCTCCAACCACTACTACATGGGCAAGATGGCGACGAACGAAAAGAAGCCCGAGCAGAAGGAGTGGGCGAAGTCGGTGCGCGTGCAGTTCCTCGACCAGAACGGGCGCGGAAACCACGTCAACATCTCCGGTGCCGCGGTGATCAAGGGAGCGAAGAGCCGGGACAACGCAGTCGCCCTCCTCGAATTCCTTGCCGGCGACAAGGCGCAGAACATGTACGCCACCGTCAACTTCGAGTTTCCGGTCAAGGCGGGCATCAAGACCCACGAAATCGTCGAATCGTGGGGCCCGTTCAAGGCGGACACCCTGTCTCTGGAGGACATTGCCGGCAATCGAGAAGCTGCGACCAAGCTGGTGGACAAGGTCGGGTTCAACGCCGGGGCGGAGGGCTGATCGGCGCACCGACGTCCCGAGACCAGTTGAGAATGCAGGGCGAGCCTTCCCGGCTTCGCGGAGTGCCGGGAACTCCGGATTGCACATGAGAATCGGTTGCATTCGTGATCCGGAACGGTTATATCCTGCCGTCGATTGAACGGTGTGGATTCTTGACCCGGGAATTCAATGGTTCGCTGCATGCACGGGAAGCGCCACGGCTCGGCGTGACCGGCTCGATCCGGTCACGTCGGCGGCACGAACGCTTGTGCATGTCGCGCTCATGAGCGCCTGCACGCCCCCTTCAGGCGGGGAGGCACTGCGTTGAGCGCGGCCCTTCCCGCGGACGGTTCGCTGCCGATCGACTCCAGGCGCCGGCGCCTCGGCTTCGACGGCTGGACGCTGGCCGCCGCCGCCATCGGGATGTTCGTCGCAATTCCCGTCGGCACCGTCCTCGTTACCGCACTCGGACCCTCCGACGGCATGTGGAGCCATCTGGTGGCCACGGTGCTGTGGGAGTACGTCGGCAACACGCTCTGGCTGATGGTCGGGGTCGGGGTCGGAACCATCGTCATCGGCACTTCCACTGCCTGGCTCGTCACCATGTACCGCTTCCCGGGCCGCCGGATCCTGTCGTGGGCGCTGCTGCTTCCGCTCGCGGTTCCGAGCTACATCCTCGCCTTCGTCATCACCGACCAGCTCGAGTATGCGGGCAATGTGCAGGGTGCGTTGCGCGGCGTGTTCGGATGGACATCGGCGCGCGACTACTGGTTCCCGGAGATTCGTTCCCTCGGCGGAGCGACGATCGTGCTGTCGCTCGTGCTCTACCCATACGTGTATCTCCTCGCGCGGGCGGCCTTCATCGAGCAGTGCTTCGGGCTGTTCGAGACGAGCCGCACCCTCGGACGCGGCCCGATCGCAAGCTTCTTCACCGTTGCGGCGCCACTTGCGCGCCCGGCAATCGCGGTCGGGGTGGCGCTAGCGCTGATGGAGACGTTGAACGAGTTCGGCACCATCGACTTCTTCGCGGTACCGACCCTGACCGCGGGCATCTTCGATGTCTGGCTCAACATGGACAGCACCGCGGGAGCGGCACAGCTCGCGTCGGTGCTGGTGGCGTTCGCGCTCATCCTGGTCGCGATCGAGCGCACCAGCCGGCGCTCGCGGCGCTACCACGACACGACGACTCGTGTGCAGGCGCTACCCGAGTACCAGCTCTCGGCGGCGCGCGGGATTGCCGCGTTGGTGTGGTGCGCGGCGCCGGTCGCGTTCGGATTCGTGCTGCCCGCGTGCGTGCTCGGCAACTACGCGATGGTGTTCTACGCCGACACCCTTGAAGCGGACTATCTGGACTACGTCCGCAACAGCATGATGCTCGCCGCCTGGGCTGCCGCGATTGCGGCGGTCGCCGGCATCGGCCTCGCCTACGGTGTTCGCCTCTCTCCGCGGCGGGCGATGCGCGGGCTCGCCGAGTTCGCGACCATCGGCTACGCGATCCCGGGTGCAGTGCTCGCGGTCGGCATCATGGTACCGCTCGGGTACTTCGACAACGCGCTCGATGCAATGAGCCGCGGGCTGTTCGGCATTCCGCTCGGGCTGCTGATCAGCGGCACCGCGACCGCGCTCGTCGTCGGCTACGTAGTGCGATTTCTCGCGCTGGGCTATCGAACCGTGGACTCCGGTCTGTCGCGCGTCACCCCGAGCATCGAAGGCGCGGCACGCACGCTGGGAGCAAGCCCGGCCCGTGCGCTGGTGCGCGTGCACGTGCCGATCATCCGTCCCAGCGTCATCACCGCGGCATTGCTCGTGTTCGTCGACACGATGAAAGAGCTGCCGCTGACGTTGATCCTGCGCCCGTTCAACTTCGACACCCTCGCGACGTTCGTGTATCAGTACGCATCCGACGAGCTGCTGGAGGAATGCGCGCTCGGCGCCCTGACCATCGTGGCGGCCGGCGTCATCCCCGTCGTCTTGATGAGCCGGACGATCACCCGCTCGCGTCCCGGCCACCGGAACGCCTCCGCGACGTAGTGGAGTCGAGGAGCCGTGACGTAACGCCTGCCGCACCGATGCACAGACTCGAGCTCACCAACGTCTCTCATCGCTTCGACGAGATCCTCGCCGTCGATGACGTCAGTATCGGTGTCGATGCCGGCGAGCTCGTGTGCCTGCTCGGCCCGTCAGGCTGCGGCAAGACCACGCTGCTGCGACTCGCGGCCGGACTCGAGACCTTGCAGGCCGGGCGCATCGCCATCGGAGGCGCCACCGTCGCTGACGGCGAACAGGCGAGGCAGCTCCCCCCCGAGAAGCGCGGCGTGGGGCTCATGTTTCAGGACTACGCTTTGTTTCCGCACCTCACCGTCGCGCAGAACATCGGGTTCGGCCTGCGCAACGGATCGCGCGACGATGCGTGGATCGGGCGGGCGCTCGGCGACGTTCACCTGTCGCATCTCGGCGAGCGCTATCCGCATACACTCTCGGGCGGGCAGCAGCAGCGCATCGCGTTGTTGAGAGCGCTCGCACCCGATCCCGGCATCCTGCTGCTCGACGAACCGTTCTCGGGATTGGACGAACACCTCAGACAGAGCGTCCGCCAGGAAACGCGGGCCATGCTCGCCGAAAGCGGCGTCACGACATTGATGGTGACCCACGATCCGGAAGAAGCGATGTTCCTCGCGGACAGGATCGTGGTGCTTAATCGCGGACAGGTCGTGCAGGACGCCCCACCCGTCGACATCTACACCGCGCCGGCGGACCCGTTCATCGTGCGGCTGTTCGGGCCCGCGAACGAATTCGGCGGCGTGGTGCGCAACGGCGTCCTCGACACGGCGCTCGGGGCGATTCCCGCCGTCGGTCTGGAGGACGGCACGGAGGTCGTCTGTCTCGTGCGGGCCGACGGAGTCGAAATCAGCGCCGCACCGCCGACGGACGATCGCCGGCACGTCCGCGTGCGTGTCGAGTCCGCGCGAGTGCTCGGGCCCATGAGCTACGTGCTGCTGAGACAGTTCCAGGTCGGGGCGACGGACCGTACGCCGGCAATGATCGAGGCGCGGCTGCCCGGCATCCGGCCGCCGGCGCCGGGAAGCGAGGTCTGGGCGCGCGCATCCGAGGAGCAGACGTTCGTCTTTGCCACCGATCGGCACTGATCGCGGGACGGCGCAGCGTCGCGCCAAGAGCCGCGTTCGGTGCGCAACGGGAGTCAGGCTGCCGGTGCGTCCTGCTTGGCCACGCGAATACCCAGCTCTCGTAGCTGCCGGAGATCGGCCGGACCGGGTGCGCCGGTGAGCGGATCGTTCGCGGTCTGGGTCTTGGGAAAGGCGATGACCTCCCGGATCGAGCTGGAGCCGGTCATCAGCATCGCGATCCGATCGAGCCCGAAGGCGATTCCGCCGTGCGGCGGACAACCGAACTCCAGCGCATCGAGGAGGAATCCAAACCGTTCGCGCGCCTCGTCCTCGCCGATGCCGAGTACCTGGAACACCGCCTGCTGGACTTCACGGCGATGGATGCGTCTCGACCCACCGCCGATCTCCGATCCGTTGAGCACCATGTCGTACGCGAGAGACTTCAGCGTCGCGGGGTTGGATTCGATCTCGGCGATATCTTCCGTGTCGGGCGCGGTGAACGGATGGTGTGCCGCGGCATGACGCCGCTCGCGCGGGTTCCACTCGAACATCGGAAAATCGACCACCCACAGGATGCGCCAGCCGTCCTCGACCAGGCCCAGATCCTCGCCGAGCTTCACCCGCAGCGCCCCAAGCGAATCATTGACGATCTTCGACGTATCCGCGCCGAAGAAGATGAGGTCGCCGTCCCTGGCGGCAGTTCGTTCCATGATTCCGTGCAGCGCATCGTCGGACAGGAACTTGACGATGGGCGATTGCAGCCCGTCCCGACCCGCGGCGAGGTCATTCACCTTGATATAGGCGAGTCCCTTCGCGGCGTAGGTTGCGACATACCTAGTGTAATCGTCGATGGCCGATCGGGCCAGTGTGGCCGCTCCCGGCGCCCTGATTGCGGCTACCCGGCCACCGGGGTCTCCGGCCGGTCCCGCAAAGACCTTGAATTCCGTGTCCTTGACGAGATCGCCGACCTCGACCAGTTCGAGCGGGATGCGCAGGTCCGGCCGATCGGTGCCGAAGCGCGCCATTGCCTCGTCGTAGGTCATGCGGGGGAACGGATCCGGCAGCGCGATGCCCAGCACGCGGTCGAAGACGTGGCGCATCAGCGTTTCCATCAGCCCGGTAATGCTGTGGACGTCGAGGAACGAGGTCTCGACGTCGAGCTGGGTGAACTCCGGTTGCCGGTCCGCGCGCAAGTCCTCGTCGCGGAAGCAGCGCACGATCTGATAGTAGCGTTCGAACCCCGACATCATCAGGAGCTGCTTGAAGATCTGTGGCGACTGCGGCAGCGCGAAGAAGCGGCCGGGGTGCGTGCGGCTCGGCACGAGGTAGTCGCGCGCGCCCTCCGGCGTCGCTCGCGTGAGCATGGGAGTCTCGATGTCGATGAAGCCTTCGGAGTCGAGAAATTCCCGCATCGCGCGGGTAATGCGCGCCCGGGTCTCAAGCCGCGCGAACATCTCCGGCCGGCGCAGATCGACGTATCGGTACCGCAGCCGCGTCTCCTCCCCGACATCGTCCTCGTCGAGCTGAAACGGCGGAGTCCTCGCGGTGTTCAGGACTTCGAGGCTCTGCCCCAGGACTTCGACCGCGCCGGTCGGCATCTCGCGGTTGACCGTGCCTTCCGGCCGCTCCCGCACCCGGCCCACGGCGCGCAGGACGTATTCCGGGCGCACCTGCTCGGCGGCCGTGAACGCTTCGACGGTGTCGGGGTCGTACACCACCTGGACGAGTCCCGACCGATCGCGCAGATCGATGAAGATCACGCCCCCATGGTCACGACGCCGATGCACCCAGCCGCAGAGCGTCACGATCTCGCCGACGAGATCCTCGGTGACGGTGCCGCAGAAATGGGAACGCATCAGATTGAAGCCAAGGAGAACGAAGCGCGGAATACTAGGGATTGGCGTTTCGCCTCGCAACTGCAAGAGCTACCCAAATGAGACATGAGCCTGAACGGAGGATGTGAATCCAACGAGAAATGAGCCTGTAGCGGGTTGGTTTCGGGGATCATCGGAGGGACCACTCAAAATCCGGTGATTCATCTCTACACAGACGATCAGGCCCGCGCGGAGACAGCCCGGAGGCAGTAGGGGCAACGCATGCGTCGCCCCTACACGTCAATTTGTAAAGCGGGATGGCCGGTCCCTCATCGGAGGATGATCGCGACGCTACAGACCGAAAGAGTTCAGACACTTCGAGTCATCCGAGAAACCGCGGGTGGTATCCTGGCGCCGGAATTCAACTCGGCTGCATGAGGAAATTGAAATGAGCCTGGCTGAAAAGCTCGAGGCCATCCGCGAAGCGGGCGCAAAGCGGGTTCCGGCGGAGAAGCGCGCGGTGATGGGCGCGGCCACGCAGGCGTTGCGTGACTCGGGCATCGCGGGTGGCTTCATCAAGGTAGGCGATCCGCTCCCCGAATTCGCGCTCGACAACGCTCGGGGTCAAGTGGTGCGTTCGGCGGATCTGCTCAATCGAGGCGCGGTGGTCCTGACCGTGTTTCGAGGGCATTGGTGACCCTACTGCAATGCAGAGCTGTACGCTTTGCAGGCAGTTGTACCGGAGCTGGAGAAGCATGGCGCGAGCCTCGTCGCGCTCACGCCGCAGAACGCCGAGAAAAGCCTTCGGATGATCGACAGGCACAAGCTCGGCTTCGAGATGCTGTCCGATTCGGGGAATGCGTATGCCGCACGGCTCGGGCTGCGCGTCCAGGTTCCGGACGCGCTAAAGGAGGTCTACCTGAGTATCGGGATCGATCTCGAAGAGTCGAGCGGGTCTCCGGACTGGACGCTGCCGGTGCCGGCCCGAATCGTCGTCGATCGCGCCGGGATCGTTCGGGCAACCGACATCGACGTGGATTACACCCGCCGTCCGGAGCCCGAGAAGACGATTGCGGACGTCGCGGCGCTCGACTGAGCCCCGCGTATCGGATGTTCTACTTCGGGTGTACCCCTTCCCCGGACGGGGAAGGGCCAAGCACGGAGCGGGCCTGATTGACTGGAGTCGTTCACCCCCTTCCCCGGACAGGAAAGGGGTCCGCCAAGAGCTTACTCCCGCCCCATCCGCCGGAACTCGCGGTTGAGGCGGAACTCCTCCGAGGCGACGAACTCCTCGATGGCACGAGCCCGTCGCTCGATCCTTTCGAACCGCCGGGCGAGTGCGGTGGGGTCGATGGCCGGGCGCGGCGGCTCGTGCGACTCGGGGCCCGGCTCACCGCCGGCGCCCCGGTGTCTCGGACCCGCCGCACCGCGCCAGAGCCGGTCCGCCGCCCGCTTGAGAGGATCATATGCGGTGTCCATGTAGCGGCGTGTTCGCTCGGGGTGATTCACCCAGTACAACGCCGCGAGAAACACCAACAAGGTCAGCAGCGGAACAAAGACGAACCCGAGCACGAATCCGGCGATGACCACGCCGCGCGGGATACCGAATGCATCGGCGAGACCCCGGGTCACGCGTTTGATTGGTCCCCGGCGGCGGCCGGGCCTTCGATCATGAGAGTGGCGGCGGTTCATCGTTTTCTCCACTCGGGTGCTTCTGTATCGAGGATTGTCTCCAGGGATTCGATCCTCTGCTCGAGCTGCTCGCCGAGCATGCGCATCCGATCGAGCTCCGCGCGTTCGATGGCAACCTTGCCGGGGCCAGCGGCACCGGCGCGGATCCGCAGCCACACCGTGATGTAGTGATACGTAATCCAGAGTGGGGCGATGACCCCAAGGAAAATGATTCCGGGCACTGCCAGCGCCCACGGCATGGTCATGTCCACTGTGATCTCCGCGTTTTATCGGTGGTTCGCGTGAAGGTCACCTCGCGCATCAGTCACGACGCTCCGCCGCAACCCGCGCCTTGAGCCGAACGAGATCCTCGGCGATGTCGGTCTCCGCCTCCAGCTCGGCGAACTCCTGATCGAGCGTCTTCGCCTTGCCCATGTCGTAGACCTCGGCGCCCGCTTCGAGCTCGTCGATCCGGCGCTCGAGCGACCCGTACCGGTTCAGCGCGTCGTCGACGCGGTCATCGTGCAACGCATGTCTCACCCGAACTCGATCCTTCGCGGTGCTCATGCGCAGCTCGATAGAGGACTTGCGGGCCTTCGCCTCGTCGATCTTCGCCTGCAGCTTGGCGAGATCCTCATTGTGGCGCGCGAGGCTCTCCTGGATGAGCGTGAGCTCCTCGCGCAGCAGCGCAGCCTGATTCTCGAGCTTGCGCTTGATCAAAAGCGCACTCTTGGCGAGATCCTCGCGGCCCTTGCCGAGTGCGAACGCCGCCTTGTCCTCCCACTCTCGCCCGTTTGTCTCAAGGCGTTCGATCTTGCGCTCGATCTCCCGCCGGTCGGCAATGCCCCGCACCGATTGGGATCGTACCTCGACGAGGGTGTCTTCCATCTCCTGAATGATGAGTCGGATCATCTTCTCCGGGTCCTCGGCTCGTTCGAGCAGGGCGTTGATGTTCGCGTTGATGATGTCGGTGATGCGCGAAAAGATTGTCATGACAGTCAGCCTCCTGGTTGTTGAATCGAAGATTGCAGACGCATCGAATGCGAACCGTGTGCCAACTCGTAAGTGGTTGATCGATAGTAACGCCAAGGGAGGCGATTCCGAAATTAGCGAATTTCGATTTCGAAAGTGTAATATATGAGCGAATTTCGATATCATAGAAGGATGGCTGATCTACCATCCATCCTTGGTGAAGACCCTGCCTTCCTGGAGGTCGAGGAACAGATCTCTCGCCTCGCGTCCATCGACCGGCCGTGTCTCGTGGTCGGTGAACGAGGTACCGGGAAGGAGCTCCTCGCGACCCGTCTGCACTACCTCTCACCCCGTTGGGACGGACCCCTCGTCAAGGTCAACTGCGCCGCGCTCACCGAGTCGCTGCTCGACACTGAGCTCTTCGGTCACGAAGCAGGAGCATTCACCGGTGCGCAGCGCCAGCACGTGGGTCGCTTCGAACGGGCGGATGGCGGAACCCTGTTGCTCGACGAGATCCCGAGCGCGTCGGCCGCAGTGCAGGAAAAGGTGCTCCGGGTCATCGAGTACGGCGAAGTGGAGAGGGTCGGCGGACGCCGGACCATTCAGCTCGATGTGCGGGTGATCGGTGCGGCGAACGTCGATCTGCCGTCGCTCGCCCGGAGCGGGGCGTTCCGTGCCGATCTGCTCGATCGACTTGCATTCGAGGTGGTGACGATCCCGCCGCTGCGCGCGCGGCCGGCTGACATCATGACTCTCGCGAATGCGTTTGCTCTGGAGATCACCCGAGCGCTGGGCAAAGACGTCTTCCCCGGGTTCGGTCCGCTTGCAGAGAAGGTGCTGCTTGGGCACTCGTGGCCTGGAAACGTGCGGGAGCTGAAGAACGTCATCGAGCGGGCGGTCTATCGCTCGGCGTCATTCGATGCACCGATCGACGCGGTGGTCATCGACCCATTTGACAACCCGTGGCGCCCGCCTCCCGACCCGGTCGGTGCCAATACCGAGGGCCAGGCGCCCATTCACCGGTCCGAAACGTCCGGGCCCGCCGAGCCCGCGGCTGCACCGGCCGATTTCATGGCCGAGGTCGCGCGATTCGAACGCGGCCTCCTCGAACGCGCGCTCAACGCTTCCCGGCACAATCAGAGCGATACCGCCCGCGCGCTCGGGCTCGGGTACCATCAGCTCAGGAGGCTGCTAAAAAAACGCGCCCTCGTGTGAGCGCCAATGCGTCGGATCGCGGCCGCTCAGGCGGCCCGCGATGAATCGCCGGAGCCGCCGGCAGTCTTCGATTCGCCTCCGCCCTTCGAGTCGCCTCCGCCCTTCGAGTCGGTAGACTTGGACTCGGTAGACTTGGAGTCTGAGGATTTCGAGTCCGATTTCGAATCGCTCGAGCTCTCGGCGGAGTCCGACTTCCCCTTGTCCTTGCTCTTGCCCTTGTCGCGGAAATCGGTGACGTACCATCCATCGCCTTTGAGGTGGAATGCGGCGGCGCTGATCAGTTTTTTGAGTCTGAGCTTTCCGCAGGACGGACATTTGCGCTTTGGGCTGTCACTGAACTTCTGGATGAACTCATGGAGCTCACCGCACCCTCTGCATTCGTATTCGTAGATTGGCATGCCCCGGGTCCTCTTCAGCCGCTCCGCGTATCACGCCGACATAAGGGCGCGCACCGCCAATATCAAGAGATCGGGGAACGGAGCAGTGGCTCAGCTTCAATTCCTCAGCTACGAAGTCTCCGGAAAACAACAGGTGGGATCGAAGCCCGCGAAATGGTCCATCGTCTTGCGGTTGCACTGATCCTGCTCCGCCGTTCCCGGGATCACCGCGGTCGAGCACTGGTACCGACTGCGGTAGACGACGCCTCCGTCGTTCTCCTCGATGCACACGGCCGCGATCCCCGCGACAACTCCTCCCTGGCGTTCGATGAGCCGGATGCCGGCGCCCATCGTGCCCCCGGTCTCGACCCACTGATCGACGAGCAGCACCCGCGTTCCCGGCGCGAACGCCGGCGTGCGCATCTCCATGTGCTGGGTGCGCCTGGAGTAGTTCACGAAGTCGACCACGTCGGTTTCGACCGGCACCTTCCCCGCCTTGCGTATGGTCAGAAATCCCTTGCCGAGACGAGTCGCGATCGCGCTTCCGAGCACGAAGCCCATGGCGTCGAACCCGGCGACCACGTCGAGGCCGGACGGATCGAATGGTGCGATCAGGTCGTCGACCAGCGCGTGAAACGCTCTCGCGTTGATGTAGATCGACGACGGATCCAGCCACGCGAACCGATCGCCTTTGACGTTCGGAGCCATGAACGGCAGATACCAGCCGGCGGCGGGATCCGGCTCCGGCTCGCCCGCGCCGGCTTCGCGGCATACCACCAGGAGCCGCCGCAGCCGCATCGGCTCGATGTTGTAGAAATCTCCGGTGCGGTTGATTCCGGTGGCGACGAGGACTGCATCGACCAGACCGGCGTACGCGGCGGCATTGTCCGGGGTGACGCCGGAGGCGACGGCGAGCGCCTGATCCGCGCAGCCGGCGCGAAATGCCTCGATCTTGGACACCTTCGCCGAACGCCCGGTCGCGGCGCCGGACGTGGTGACCGCGTCCATGTGTCGGGCCGCGACCCGCGCCGCCGCTTCGAAGTCCTCCGGCTGCACCGTGCGCTGTTTCTTGAACGCGGCGCCGCCGAGATAGAGTCCGCTCCAGCCGCTCGACCGGCGCGCCTCGTCGATCGCCCCGGCCTCGCGCTGAACGTCGGCGTGCTCGTCGATGCGGGCATCGTCGGCCCAGTACGCATCGACGACGCAGCCGGAGCCTTCGAGGTCCCCCAGCACCGGAAACGCCCGTGCCCCGGTCACCCCGAGGAAATTGACGCCGAGCCACAGCGAGGGGAATCGGTCGCGCACCTCGCGAATGAGGGGCAACAGCCCCTCGAGCGCGAAATCGTGATTGATGAGAAAGACTCCGTGCGCGCCTTCGCGTGCCGCGATCTGCGCGTTGCGAACGACCTGCCCGCGGTCCAGCGCGTGAATGACCGCCAGCACTGCGGGCCCCACCGTCTTGAATCGCTTGCGGAATTCGAATCGGTTCACGGTACGCCTTCCATCGTGGCTTCTGCGATTTCGATACCCGAGCATCCGCGGATCGCTGCTCGCCGGCGGTTCCTCTCATGGATGCACGAGGCTCCCGGCACGTGGCGCAGCCTTCCGGGAGACTCCGATTATGCCGACATCAGCGGCCGGAAATACGTGATAATGCCCGTGCGGCGAACCATCGGAATCCCATGATCGCCGCGCCCGACCGGGCGGCGCGTTTGCGCAGTCGGCATGCCGGTATCCGCGAGTCACTGACCACACCATGCTCGTGCACCCGGTCGGAACCGATTCCGCGAGACCACGGGGAGGGCACACCGAAAATGCCGAAACACAGCAAATCGAAGACATTCAAGCCATCGCGGC
>JAKZYK010000437.1:0-2580 GCA_047514485.1 Gammaproteobacteria bacterium | reverse complement strand
TCGAGGCAGCGGCGATCTGGTCGCCATCCAGTGCAAGTTCTATTCGCCGACGGCGACGCTGTCCTGGAACCACGTGTCGACGTTCGTGGGGATGCTGGGTCAACCGGAATTCGCCTCGGGCCTGATCGTCTCCACCGCCGGGGCTGAGTCGGCGAACCTGCACACGAACATCCGGCATCACGCGAAACCGATCCGCGTCTGGCGGGTTGCAGACTTCGAGGCCTCCGCGGTCGACTGGGCCCAGTTCCGTATCGACCGCCCTGAGCAACTCGCGCTGCGCGAGCCTAAGCACCTGCGGCCGCACCAGGAGCAGGCGATCGCCGATGTCGCGGAGGAGTTCAAGCGCCACCGGCGCGGCCAGCTGATCATGGCCTGCGGGAGCGGCAAGACGTTCACCTCGCTGCGGCTTGCCGAGCAGCTGGTCGGCGCGGGCGGGTCGGTGCTTTTCCTCGTGCCCTCGATCAACCTCCTCTCGCAGGTGGTCAAGGCCTGGGCCACCGATGCGCTGGAGCGGCTCGCCTCGTTCGCGGTCTGCTCGGATGTGCATGTGGGCAGGCGCGCCGCGGATGAGGACATGAGCCCCAACGATCTCGCGTTCCCAGCCTCGACCGACACGGCTGCCCTGCTGCAGCGGGTGAGGGAGCGGGCCGGGCCGGAAACGATGACGGTCGTCTTCTCCACGTACCAGTCGATCGACGTGATCACCCAGGCTCAGCAGCAGGGGCTCAGCGACTTCGATCTCGTGGTCTGCGATGAGGCGCACCGCACCACCGGGGCCTTCAAGGATGCGGGCGACCAGTCGGTGTTCACGAGAATCCACGACGAGGCCCAGGTGCGGGCCCGCCGCCGCCTCTACATGACCGCCACACCGCGTGTCTACGGCGACCAAACCAAGGCGAAGGCCGCGCAGCACGACGTCGTGCTGGCCTCGATGGACGACGAGGCGACGTATGGTCCGGTCTTCCATGAACTCGGGTTCGGTGACGCGGTCGCGCAGAGCCTGCTCACCGACTACCGGGTGATCATCCTCGCGGTGAACGAGGACGCGGTCTCGGGCGCCTTCCAGCGGCAGCTCGCAGCGGACGGCGCAGATCTTGCGCTCAACGACGTGGCACGCATCGTTGGCTGCTGGCATGGGCTCTCGAAGCGCGGGCCGCAGTTCGCGGGCGACCAGGTGGCGATGCAGCGAGCCGTCGCGTTCTCATCGACGATCAAGGCGTCGAAGGCGTTTGCCGAGATGTTCCCCCGGATCGCGAACGAGGCGCTCGAACACCGCCGCGACGCCAACGCGGTGAAGATCGAGACTGACCACGTCGACGGCACGAACAACGTCAAGGTCCGCTCGGAAGCGCTGGCCTGGTTGGAAGCGCGGCCGGGACAGGGCGTCTGCCGGGTGCTCTCGAACGCGAAGTGCCTGACCGAGGGCGTCGATGTGCCGGCCCTCGATGCCGTGCTCTTCCTGCAGCCGCGCCGAAGCATTGTCGATGTCGTGCAGGCCGTCGGTCGCGTGATGCGGCTCGCCCCCGGCAAGGACTACGGCTACGTGATCCTGCCGGTGGCGGTGCCGGCCGGGGTCTCGCCCGAGGAGGCACTGCGCGACAACAAGGCGTACCAGGTCGTCTGGCAGGTGCTGCAGGCGCTGCGTTCCCACGACGAGCGCCTCGCCGCGGAGATAAACAAGATCGACATCAACGGCGCCTCGAAGATGGTGCAGGTGATCGGCGTCGGCCTCGCGGGCGGCGATGACCCCACGGATCCCGGCATCACTACCACAGAGACCGAGCTCACCCCGACCCAGCTCCTGCTCCCCGATCTCGTCGCGTGGCGTGACGCGCTCTATGCGCGGATCGTCGAGCGGGTCGGTGATCGCCGCTACATGGAGCACTGGGCTGAAGACATCGGCCGGATCGCCTCGGCTCAGCAGGCCCGGATCCGCGGCCTGCTGGACAGTCCGGAACAGAACCCCCGCGCCGTCGCCCGTTTCGGGGAGTTTCTGACCGCGCTCCAACTCAACCTGAACGACGCGGTGACCCGCGATGACGCGATCGCGATGCTCTCGCAACATCTGATCACTCGTCCCGTCTTCGAGGCGCTGTTCGGTGGTCGCGAGTTCAGCGGCCGGAATCCGGTCTCGCAGGTGATGCAGGCCATGATGGATGTCCTCGACGCCGGCGGGATCGGCGCCGAGACCGCGACGCTCGAAGGCTTCTACGAGCACATCCACACCCTGGTCGGCGGGATCGATTCCGCCGAAGGCCGCCAGCGAGTTATCACGGGCCTTTACGAGCAGTTCTTCAAAAAGGCGCTGCCCGATGTCGTGGAGGCGCTCGGGATCGTCTACACGCCTGTCGAAATCATCGACTTCATCAACCGCTCGGTGAACGATCTGCTGATGCGCCACTTCGACGGCGCCACCCTCTCAGACGAGGGCGTGCACGTGCTCGACCCGTTCACAGGGACCGGAACGTTCATCACCCGATTGCTCCAAAGTGGGCTGATCCGTGCCGACGCGCTCGAACGCAAGTACACCTCGGAACTGCACGCCAACGAGATCACGCTGCTCGCCTACTACATCGCCGC
>JAKZYK010000436.1:0-4447 GCA_047514485.1 Gammaproteobacteria bacterium | reverse complement strand
GGCGTTTCCACTCTTTCACGGCGACGCCACTTATTACACGGTCTTGCCAGCGCTGCTCAGCGGTTCGCGCGCGGCCATCGGTGAGCGTTTCAGCGCCTCACGTCACTGGGATGAGATCCGCCGGTTTGGCGCCACCGTTTTCGACTTCATGGGGGCGACACTCACGATATTGTGGAAACGCCCGGCCCAATCCGATGACGCCGACAACCCGGTGCGTCTTGCCTGGGGGGTGCCAATGCCGGAGTTTGCAGACGCATTCGAGGAACGTTTCGATCTGAAGCTACGCGAGGTCTACGGACTCACCGACGCCGGCATGAACGCGGTTTACCCGATCGATGAGCCGCGTCGGCCGGGTGCCTGCGGCAAGCCGGTAGACACCTATCAGGTGGGGATCGTCGACGAGGGCGACCATGAGCTTCCCGCCGGCGAGAGTGGCGAGATCGTCATTCGTCCGCGCCAGCCTTCGATCATTCTCGACCGCTATTTGAAGATGCCCGAGGAGACCCTGAAGGCCGTACGCAACTGTTGGTTTCACACTGGCGACATCGGATTCATGGATGAGGCGGGCTATCTGCATTTTGTCGAGCGCAAGAAGGATTCCATCCGGCGGCGCGGGCAGAACATCTCCGCGTTCGAGCTCGAAGAAGCGGTGAATCTGCACTCGGCCGTGCTGGAGTCAGCCGCAATCGGTGTCCCGTCCGAGCTTACCGAGGAGGATGTGATGATCTGGGTCGTCCTTCAGTCGGGTGTTTCCATGTCCGCCAGCGACCTGATCGCGCACTGCGAGAAGAACATGGCCAAGCACATGGTGCCGCGTTATGTGCAGATTGTAGATGAGCTACCAAAGACCCCCACGGAGAAAGTCGAGAAGTTCCGGCTCAAGGAATGGGGAGTGACGGCAACTACCTGGGACAGAGAGGGGAGCAATTCATGAGCGACACCGTGCTATCGAGGGTTGCCAACAACGTATGCACCATTACTCTCAACCGTCCCGAGCGCTTGAATGCTATCAACGGGCCTCTCATCGCCGATTTACATACGGCGCTCACGGATGCGCACGCCGATCCGGAAACCAGAGTGATCGTACTGCGTGGTGCGGGCCGTGCGTTCTGTGCTGGTGACGATCTCATCGATTTCCCCCGATATGCCACCAGCGAGGCGGTTGCGCGTGCGTACGTCGAAGACTTGCAGGAGATCACTCGCCTTATCGTCTTCAAAGAGAAGCTGGTCATCGGCGCGGTACACGGGTGGGCCGCCGGCGGCGGTTTCGAGTGGCTGATCGATTGCGACATTGTGCTGATGGCGCAAGACACCCGATGTTTTTTCCCCGAGAGCGGTCTCGGCCTGGTGGTGACCGGCGCGGCGACGGTGTTGTTGCCACGCATTGTTGGTCTTCAGCGGGCGCGCGCAATGATCGTCCTCGGCGAGAAGATCGATGCAGACGAGGCGCTGCAGATGGGATTGGCGTGGCGGGTCTTTCCCGAAGCAGTCTTGTTTGATGAAGCGCAGGCGATCGGCGAGCGTATCGCCTCCCTACCGGAACGTGGTGTGCGGGATGCCAAACGGCTGCTGAATCGTGATGAGCAAATGAGTATCGAGGAAGCACTACAGGCCGAGGTCGACGCGGTGGTGCCAGGATTTGTCGACCCGGTATCGAACGCTCTGGTTGGGCAATTCAAGAGCTAGATTGGGCCGCAAGCCGCGCCAGCTTCTCCGTGCAGATGAGCCGCGGTTTCTGCATCGCTCTCGGCTGTCACCGTGACGCGGGGCCTCAGAGTGACTCTCGTGAACTCGCCGGAGCCATCGGCATTGGTCTGCATCGTGCCCTCGGCAGCGTCCTTGCAGGCCACCACCACGACCTTGTTGACTGAACACAGGTGCAGAGATACCAGGGGGGTGGCCCACCTATCCTTCAGCGCTGCATCCCCCAGCGGTACACCGTACGCAGCTCGACGTTCCTGAAGATGACGTTCTCGACCGTTATCCCGATGAGGATCACGGCGAACAGGCCCGCGAAGACGTGCGCGGTCTCGAGGTTCTGGCTGTTCTCGTAGATGAACCAGCCGAGGCCGCCGCCGCCGGACGAGGCGCCGAAGACGAGCTCGGCGCCGATCAGGGTACGCCAGGAGAACGCCCAGCCGATCTTCATCCCCGACAGGATGGACGGCAGAGCGGCCGGGATCAGGATCTTCACCACGTAGCGGATATTCCGGAGCCCATAATTCTGCCCGATCATCCGCAGCGTCTCGCTCACCGACTGGAAGCCGGTGTGGGTGCTCAGCGCCACCGCCCAGAGCACCGAATGGATGGTGACGAAGACGATGCTCGCGGTGCCGAGCCCGAACCACAGCATCGCGAGCGGCAGGAGCGCGATGGCGGGCAGCGGATTGAACATCGCAGTGCAGGCCGAGAGGAAATCCGCGCCGATGCGCTGCGCGCTCGCCCACAGCACCAGCGCTGCGGAGAGCGCGAGACCGACCGTGTAGCCGATGAGCAGGGTGCTGATCGAGAACCAGATCTTGCGGAGCAGATCGCTGTCGACGAGGGACGACCACAGCGCATCGGCCGAGGAGGTGAACCGCGGGAACATGAGCGGTTCGACGTCCAGGGCGACCGTGTACACCTGCCAGGCGATTACGAGACCGATGAGGATCGTGGCCTTGCGCACGCCGTTGACGTTCCAGGTCCGCTCGATCCAGGAGAGCTTGCGCTCGACGTCGCCGAGTTCCGCTTCGCCGAGCGTCTCGATCACGAACTCCGGGCGGATGTAGATGTCCGGATCCTTCGCGCCGCTCGTTGTCGCTGTGCTCATACCGTCTGCATCCCCCAGCGGCCGACGGTGCGCAGCTCGAGATTCCGGAACACGACGTTCTCGACCGTGATCCCGACCAGGATTACGGTGAACAGGCCCGCGAACACGAACGGGATCTGAAGATCCATCTGGTTGGCGAAGATGAACCAGCCGAGGCCGCCCTCGCCGGTACCCTCGGTGTCCACCACCGACCCGCCAAAGACGAGCTCCGCCGCGATCAGGGTACGCCACGCGTAGGCCCAGCCGATCTTCATGCCGGTGAGGATCGACGGGAACGCGGCGGGAATGAGGAGTTTGACCACGTACAGGATGCCGCGCAGTCCGTAGTTGCGTCCGACCATGCGCTGGGTATCGCTCACGCCCATGAACCCCGTATGCATGTTGAGCGCGACCGGCCACACCACCGAATGGAGCAGGGTGAACACGATGGCGTCGGCCCCGAGGCCGAACCAGAGCATTGCCATCGGGAGAAGCGCGATGGCCGGCAGCGGATTGAGCATCGCCGTCAGGGTGCTCAGCAGATCGCTGCCGAAGCGGGTCGCAACCGCCAGGGTCGTGAGCACGGTGGCGATGCTGATCCCGATGACGTAGCCGGCGAGCAGGATCTTGATCGAGTTCCAGATCATGTAGAGCAGGTGCTCGCCCAACAGCGCAGTGACCAGCGCGGCGCCGGTGTCCGAGAACGTCGGGAGCAGATACTCGGAGATGCCGCCGAACCGCGTGTACAGCTCCCAGATGACGACGAGGGTCACGAGGATGGTGAGCTTGCGGACCGAGTTGAGGTTCGAGAAGCGCTCCCACGCCGAGAGCCGGCGAGCGACGTCGCCGGTGTCGGCGGCGCCGAGCCCGGCCGTCTCGTACTCGTCGCGCAGGTGGATCGCGGGAGCGTGCTCAAACATGCGCCGCCGCCTCCTCCTCGAGGATGCGATCCGCGAACAGCATGTCGTGGATACGTTGCTGGAGCGAAGAGAACTGATCTTCGCCGACGTTCCCGTGACCGAGATGATGGGCGTTGAGCTCCGCCTTCACCTGCCCCGGATGCGGTGAGAGCACGAGGATGCGACTGCCGACGATGCACGCCTCCTCGATGGAATGGGTGACGAAGAGCACCGTGAAGTGGGTGTCTTCCCAGAGCTGCAGGAGCTCTTCCTGCATCTGGCGCCGGGTGAGGGCGTCGAGCGCCGCGAACGGCTCGTCCATCAGCAGGATGTCAGGCTCCATCGCCATGCCGCGGGCGATCGCCACCCGCTGCTTCATGCCGCCGGAGAGCATGTGGGGGTAGGTGTCCTCGAACCGGTCGAGCTTCACCTTGTGGATGTAGTGCCGCGCGATGTCGTCGGCTTCCTCGCCAGTGGAGCACCGACCGCCGTTCGTGAGCGCGAAAGTGATGTTCTGCTTGACGGTCTTCCAGGGCAGGAGCTGATCGAACTCCTGAAAGACCATGACCCGATCGGGGCCCGGGTCCGAGATCTTGCGGCCCTTGAGCCGCATCTCGCCCTCCACCGGATCGAGATAGCCGGCGACCCCCTTGAGCAGGGTCGATTTGCCGCACCCGGACGGGCCGAGCAGGACGAAGCGATCGGAGGGGTAGACCTGGAACCCGACCCGGTAGGTCGCGGTGATCAGGTGCTCCTT
>JAKZYK010000435.1:0-3018 GCA_047514485.1 Gammaproteobacteria bacterium | reverse complement strand
GCGGTCGAGCACTGGTGTCCCGAGTCCGAGGAGCGCCACGGTCTCGACCGCACGGGCGAGCGGACTCGAATGCACCCGATACGATCCGAACCGCTCTGGAAGCCGGCGCCCGGCCAGCGCCCGGCGCCCTCGCTCGCAAAGAGGGACGTTGGTCTGACCCTGAATGCGCCCCGCTTCGTTCCACGCCGTCATCGCGTGTCGAATCATCACCACGTCGATCACCGCCGACGCTCCTCTACCCCTTCGCCGGCCCGGCGCTCGCGATCGCTCAGCGCAACGCCCGCGCGGCCCGGAATGTCCTCCGCTTCATCCCGTGCCGTTGTCGCGCAGCGGATCGTCACCACGTTGCTCATCGCCGCCCATACTCCTCCACCGCTTCGCCGATCCACCGGTCGAGATCGCGCGCCGCCGCCGCGAGTCCATGCTCGGCGTGGACGCGAGCCCGAGCCGTCTCCCCGGCCGCGGCCAGCGCGACGGGATCGGCCAGCGCCCGGACCACCGCGTCCGCGAACGCAGCGGCGTCGCCCGCGGGCACGAGCCATCCCCCGGCGCCCTGGGCGACGACGGCCCCGACCCCGCGCGCATCCCCCGCGACCACCGGGACCCCCAGCGCCTGGGCTTCGAGCATCGCCATACCGAGCGGCTCCCCGAGCGCGGGCCATACGAAGAGGTCGCAGGCGCTCACGATCCCGTGCAGCACCGGCGGCGACTGCGGCCCGAGAAAGGTGACCCGCCCGGCCGCTTCGAGACCGGCGAACGCCGCTTCGACCTCGCCGCGGGCGGGACCATCGCCCACGACGAGCAGACGCCACAGCGTGTGCGTGATCCGTTCGAGCGCGCGGGCCAGCAGCTTGAACGAGTCCGCCTTGCGCCCATGGCGCATCATCGCGACGCACGCCAGGAGCGGGACCGGGGGGCCGGCGGATACGAGGCCGGCGATGCGGGCGCGGCGGCGCGAACGCTCCCCGCGCGGCGCGCAGGCCCCGGTATCGAGGAACGGCGCCAGCCGGCGGATTCGCGCGCCCTCGCCGAGAAGCGCTTCGAGACCGGGCACGTCGTCCGGATTGAGCGCGAGCAACCGGCTGCTGTGCGAGAGCGCGACCGCCACCGCTCGATGGCCGTGCCGCCACGCGCCATCCGCCTGTTTCGGTGCATACGACGCCTCCGCGACGACGTAGGGGATCCCCAACCGGGCGCTGACGCGGGGCCCGATCCAGTCGGGCGCCTTGTGATAGAGGTGATAGGTGAACCAGCACCGGGGCGCCCGGAGCGAGCCGAGCCACCGATCGAGCAGCCGCCGCGCCTGCGCCCGCGCGATACGCGCGAGCCGGAGCTGGCGGCGGCGATCGCCGCAGCCGTCGAACGTCCTCAGCCGCGACGCCATCACCACCTCGTGACCGGCCTGCTCCAGCGCGCGCACCAGCAACCCGGCGATGAGACGATCGCCCGATGCAGTGGGGTGATCCGGCGCCTTGAGCGGTGCGTAGAACGCGATCCTCACGACACGGGCTCATGAGCCTCGCGAGCGACCGCGGGGATCGGCGGCGGTGGTGGATTGGACGGAGCCATCAGCCGTGCAGCGATCCTCGCAGCCCCGTCCTCGAAGGAGAACCGCGTCGTCACCACGCACCGGCCCGCCTCGGCCAAACGCGCGCGCAACGCGGGATCGGCGATCGCGCGTTCGAGCGCGCCGGCCAGTGCGCCGGTGTCGCGCGGCGGCACGAGCAGGCCGTTGACCTCGTGCTCGATGAGTTCCGGGGTCGCCGATACCCGGGTCGCAACACACGCGGCGCCAAGGAGCTGGGCCTCCATCAGAACGTTCGGCAGGCCGTCGCGGTCACCGTCGGCGGAGACTCGCGACGCCAGCGCGAACACGTCCGCACTGGCGAAATACTCCACGACGCGGTCGTGCGGGAGACTGCCCTGCCAGTGCACCCGCACCCCGATGCCGAGCGAGGCGGCCTGCCGGCGCAGTCGCGCTTCGAGTGCGCCGCCACCCACGACATCCAGCGTCCATGCGAGCGACGGCGGCAGCTTCGCGAGCGCCCCGAACAGGTCGTCGAAGCCCTTCTTCTCCACCAGACGTCCGACCGAAAGGATCTTCACCGGGTCCGACGGATCGGAGCCGTCGCGGGGCACCCGTTGCGCCACCCGGACCGGAAACCGCCCTCGATCCAGACCGTGATAGACCAGCTCGACGACTTCGGGCGAGGGCGCGAGTGCTGCGAGGTGCTCAAGATTGACCCGCGTGCACGTCACGCCGAAGCGGGCATCGGCAAGCTTCTCCCGCTTCTCCCAAGCCGGCGTCGTCCACACGTCCTTGGCATGGGCGGAGAAGCTCCATCCGATACCGAGCATCGCGCTCGCGTAGCGAGCGACGGACGCGGGGGTGTGCAGGAAGTGCGCGTGGATCGATTCGATGCGGCCGAGCTCCGCCGCGAGCACGAGCGCCTGGCCGAAGCGGCGCACCCGGTTCGGGGTGCGGTCGCGCGCCAGATCCGCCAGCCACGTCGAGCGGGCGCGGGCGTATCCGGGGAGCCGCCGCACCGCCTTCCACGCGCGGAGCACACGACCCGGGGCCTCGTGAAGATACTCCGGCAAGTAGTGCACGGGAGAACGGATTTCGGCGTGAATCGGGTGGGTGAACCGATCCGTTGGACGCCGCAGCGACACGATGACGAGATCGAGCCCGCGGCGCTCCAGGGCGAGGATCTCCTGCGCGATGAAGGTCTCCGACAAGCGTGGATAGCCCTTCACGACGACCGCGACAGGGCGGTGCATGGAGAAGGCTCAGCTCGTGACGCCGCCGGCGGCACGCGCGGCGCCGGGGCGCTCATCGCGCGGGTCGAGCCAACGCTCGACGAGACGACGGATGTTGTCGAGACCTTCGAGCAGGCCCGGCACGACGACATCCGAAGGACGCGGCTGCGAATCGATCCCGCGCAGCGCCGCAGCCATGGCGCCCCGGTCACGGCCGTGCTCGTCGCTCAGCATCCGGACCAGCCCGAGCTGCTCGGC
>JAKZYK010000434.1:0-3185 GCA_047514485.1 Gammaproteobacteria bacterium | reverse complement strand
ATTCTCGATTTCCAGTCTCGGGACTCTGGAGAAGTGCTTCCGATAGTTGGTGACCAGAACGCGGCCGAGGCTCAGCGCGTGGGCGGCAATCCCTGGAGAATCGGTGACCGATACAGGCTAACAGTAGCAGAAACAAGGGCTTGGTCAGGACAGCGTCAGACGCTTCGCGTACCACGCCGCAAAGGCGGCGGCCCCGCGTTCGAGGTCCGACCAGCGCCCGGCGCGGGCGAAGGGCGAGTCCATTCCGAGCTGCTGGCGCTCGAGCACCGCGATGTCTTCAGCGAGCGCCTCGTCCATGCGCGCGTAGTAGCGCTCTGCCTTCGCCTCGAAACCCGGGGAGGCGACGGTCCGGGGCGGGAAGCACACCCACTGGGTGACCTGGCAGCGGCCGGGGCTTAACGGCCGCGCGCCGTACGCCCAGAGCGCCTCGCTGCCGGCGGCGAAGGTGAGCGCCGGGAAGATCCAGGTGTACCGGGTGCCGGAACATTCGCGGGCGCTCAGATCCGGCATGGCGGGCAGAACGTGCTCCTGCTCGTCGGCCTTGAGCCCTCCGGTGCCCGCGGTGGGGCTGAAGGAGGACTGCACGCAACCGCCCACCTCGTCGGGCAGCTCGGGCTCGAGGTAGATGCCCCCGAAGGTTGCACCGTGCACGTGCTTCAGGTGGTAGGACTCGTTGAAGACCTCCAGGAAGAGCTTCCAGTTGCAATCGACTTCGAACTCGCGGCGGCGGGCGGTCACCAGTTCTCCCAAGTGCCATGGAGAGTGCAGGAGTTCGAAGGCGCCGATCCATTCGTCGATGTCGGGCGTCTCGTCACTCAACGCGACGAAGACGAAGCCGCCGCACTCCGCCGTCCGGAACTCGACGAGCCCCATGTCGGCGCGGCGAAAGCCCCTCGTCGTGCTCATACGGGTCGCGCCGCGCAGACTCCCGTCGAGGTCGTAGGTCCAGCCGTGGAAGGGGCAGCGGATGCGCGCCGTGTTACCGCTGCCTTCGAGCAGCCGGGTGCCGCGGTGACGGCAGGTGTTGGCGAAGGCACGCAGCCCCCGGCCCTCGTCGCGGAGCAGGATCACCGGTGCGCCCGCGAGCTCGAGCGCTCTGTAGTCGCCCGGCTCGCGCCACTCGTCCGCCCGGGCGACGCCGAGCCAGCTCCACCGCAGGAGACCCGACATCTCGGCCTCCAGCACCTCCGCATCGGTGTAACAGACGGGAGGTAGAGTGGAGGATGCGGAGATGTCCCCGTTCACGCCGCGCAGAGCGCCCGCCAGCTCCTCGCTCAACTTCATATCCGTGCTCTCGCCACCGTCCTGTCCATGGAATCGTCCCGCCGGGATTCGCGCCCCGTCCTGTCTATGGAATCGTCCCGCCGGGATTCGCGCCCCGCCCTGTCCGGCCCGCGTTCCGGTACGCTGCCCGTGCATACGCCGTAGCTCATATCTCCACCCTTGCCCGTTTCAAGCCCTCGCCCCGCTCCGGTGCGCGCGTCCGATCCACGCCTTTCCCAGATGGTATCCGCGCCGCAAGCGGCTGCAACTGCGGCGGAATTGCGCGCCTAATCCTTTACGCTGCGAACCGTAGTGGAGCCCGTCTCAGGGTAGATTGCTCTCGCCAGCACCTGGTGTCATCTTCGTCTTGCTCTCCGAGACCGCAGCGAGGTCGAGGATGGGCATATCCTCGCGATCGGAACGATGCGGTGCGAGCTGGACAATGCCGCGACGCATCACCCAGCGGCCACGGCACAGTCGGGAGACGCGCCATGCAGGCAGTATATTTTCTCGGGAATCGCAAGCTTGACATTACCGACATCCCGGACCCGACGCCGGGTCCCGGTGAAGTCATCCTGGAGATCAAGGCGTCGGGGATGTGCGGCTCCGACCTTCGGGTCTATCGTGCTGCGGAGACGCTGCACATGATCGCCGGCCACGAACCCTGCGGTGTCGTCGCCGAGGTCGGGCCCGGCGTCACCGAGCGCGACGCCCGCATCGGACAGCGCGTGATGAACCACCACTACACGGGCTGCGGCGCATGCGCGCACTGCCTCGACGGGTGGTCGCAGATGTGCGAGGCGGGCTCGGTCGTCTTCGGGCGCACCGGGGACGGCAGCCACACCGAATACATGAAGGTTCCCGCGTATACCCTGGTGCCGCTGCCCGACGAGATGACGTTCAGCGCCGGCGCGGCGGTGTCGTGCGGCACGGGCACCGCGTACGGCGGCTTGCGCCGGCTCGATGTCTCGGGCCGGGACACGCTCGCGATCTTCGGTCAGGGTCCGGTCGGACTCAGCGCGACGCAGCTCGCGGTCGCCATGGGCGCACGCGTGGTCGCCGTCGACCTGGTCGCCGAGCGCCGAGCACGCGCGCTCGAGCTCGGCGCGGACGCTGCAATCGACCCGATAGCGGACGACCCGGTGGCGGCGCTGCGCGAGATGACCCGCGGCAAGGGCGTCGATTGCGCCCTCGATTGCACCTCCTCAGCCGAGGCGCGCGCGCAGGCGGTGAAATCCTGTCGGCCGTGGGGTCGGGTCTGCCTCGTCGGCATGGACGGCCGGGTCACGCTCGACGTCAACGAGGACATCATCCGCACTCAGAAGACGCTGATGGGCTCGTGGACGTTCAGCATCGCCGGCCAGGCCGAGTGCGCGCGCTTTTGTGTCGACAGGAACATCGACGTCGACGCGCTGTTCACGCATCGCTGGACGCTGGACCAGGCACGTGAGGCGTACGAGCTGTTCGATGCGCAATCCGCGGGGAAAGGCGTGTTCGAACGGTGAGGGCGTGGGCGAGGCCGACCGGCCCGGTGCAGTTCAATCAAGAGTTGGCGACATGAAGATAATCGACGCGCAGATTCATCTCTGGACGAAGGAGCATGCGGTCGTCGTGCCGCCGCATCGCACCGAGCCGTTCGGCATCGAGGAGGCGCTGCACGAGATGGACGCCGCCGGCGTGCACGGCGCGATCGTCCATCCACCGCACTGGGATCCGGATTCGCACGCACTCGCCATCGAAGCTGCGACACGCTATCCGGACCGGTTTGCGATCCTGGGCCGCATCGAGCCTGATGTCCCCGATCGTCTGGAACGCATCTCGACCTGGACCGGCCAGCCCGGCGTCCGAGGCCTGCGATACACGTTCCTGGAGCCGCACGAGAAGACGTGGCTCGACGACGGCACGCTCGACTGGCTCTGGCC
>JAKZYK010000433.1:0-3724 GCA_047514485.1 Gammaproteobacteria bacterium | reverse complement strand
GCCCTCCACCGGATCGAGATAGCCGGCGACCCCCTTGAGCAGGGTCGATTTGCCGCACCCGGACGGGCCGAGCAGGACGAAGCGATCGGAGGGGTAGACCTGGAACCCGACCCGGTAGGTCGCGGTGATCAGGTGCTCCTTGGTCTTGTACTGGAGGGTGACGCCGTCGACGTCGAGGATCGGGGCGGGCGCCGCGGCGGAACCCGGTTCCGCCGCGGCGCTGCCGTTACCTGCACCAGCCATGGACTCAGCTGCCGTCCTGATCGTAGTTGTTCTCCCAGTAGTAGTCCTTCCAGCTCTCGGCCGTGTTCTTGACGGCCCCGACGCTGAGGAGGAACTCGGCGAACTGCATGGTGCGCTCGGGCTGCACCGAGTAGTGCATCTCGCCCTCGGTCGTAAGCATCTTGATCACGTCGTCCTTGTCGAGCTTGGATTTGGTGAACCGATGGTAGAGCTCGGCGCCGCGCTTCTTGTCCTCGTTGATCCAGGCGATGGCGGTCCGGAACGACTTCCACACGCACTCGTAGAGCCCGGGGTTCTCCGTTTTCCACTTCTCGGTGTTGTACATGGCGACGGTGGAATGGCGCCCGCCGAGCACGTCGTAGGAGGTGATGACGTTGTGGGCCTTGCCGCTCTGGATCTCCTGCCACGAGGTCGGGAGGGTCGCGAAGTGGCTCTTCACCGCCTGGCCGCCCGCGAGCAGGGCCGCGACCGCGGAGGGGTGCTTCATCGAGACCGTCATGTCGTCGAGCTTGTCGAACTGGTCCTGGCCCCACTTCTTCGCCGACGCCATCTGCAGCACCCGGGCCTGGATGGACACCTTCACCGAGGGTGTGGCGATCTTGTGGTCCTCGGCCTCGAGGTAGTCCTCGAGCATCTTCACGTTGGGGTCGTTGGTGTTGAGCTTGAGCGGCATCGCGGCGAGATTGGTCATCGCGCGCACGTTCAGCTTGCCCATGGTCTTGTCCCAGATGGTGAGCAGCGGGCCGATGCCGCCGGCCGCGAAGTCCACGTTGCCCGAGAGCAGTGCCTGGTTGACCGCGGCGCCGCCGCTGAAGCGGTGCATCGAGACCTTGACGTCCCCGAGCCCCGCGTCCTTCGCGCACGACTCGACGAGCTTCTGGTCGACGACCACGTGCATCGGCAGATAGAGCAGGCCGAACTGCTGGGCGAATCGGACCTCGTCCGCTTCCGCCGAAACATTGGCGCTCGCGCCGGCGAGCACGGCGGCCGCAATCGCGCCGGTGATGTTTCGTATTCTCATGATGTTCCTCCTGGTGATTCCCTGACGGGGCTGACGGATCTCCGGGCGACAACGCCAGCGGTGCAATGCTGAGGCTCCCGGGCGAAGACGGCGATGCTAGTCGGAATCGGAGCTGTGCTCAAATGCAGGCTAGACTTCGCGGCATGCGCCCGTTCGTTTTCGCTCTCGCCGTCCTGATCCTCGGTGGCTGTGTCGAGTATCGCGAATCGCTCGTACTCGAACGCGATGCATCCGGCACGGTGGTGATGGCGATCGGCGTGAAGAAGGCGTTGCTGCGCGCCGCCGAAGTCGCCGATACCAGGATGTACGATCCGGCGTCCGCGCTCAACACGTTGCAGACGCAGCACGGCTTGCAGGTCATCGAGAGTCGTACCGAGACGAGGGAAGGAACGCGCTGGCTGCACCTCACGCTCACGTTCGAATCACTCGCCGCTCTGAACGGGATCGACCGGATCGAGCAGTATCGGGGCCTGTTCGGCACCGTCACCCTGACCGAGAATCCCGCCGGTCAGCAAGTGCTCACTCGTACGATCCGCGCCAATCTCCATGAGAAGGTCGGAGAGTCATTCCTGCAGTCGCTCATCGCACCGATGTTTGCCGGCTATCCATGGAGCTACGAGGTGCGATTCCCCGCGAAGGTGCTGGAGTCGAACGGCGAGACCGCGGGCCCGGAGGATGACCCGAGGGTCGTCCGTTGGCAGTTCAATCTCGGAGACCTCGTCGCCGAACCACGAGTGATGCGCGCCACGTTCGCCCGCACCGGCGTGGGGCCGGCGGGCATCGCAGTGGGTGCCGCGCTGATGTTGATCGGCATCGTGGCCGTGCAGATCATCCAAAGACGCCGTAAGCGCGCCGGAGCATCTTGAGTGCGGCGCTGGTGCCGGAGCGGCGACCGCCCGCGATCAGTGTATCGTCACCCGGACCGGGCGCGGCCCCGGCGTCGACTGAGTAACGCCACTCGGATCGGGAGATGCGTGATGGATGACCATCCTCCACCCACGCTCCGTGCGCCGGTAGACGTTGGTGGCGACGACCGTGCCCTGCTGCTCGAATCGCTCACCGAAGCGGATCACTTCGTAGAGACAGTGCACCGCAACGTCGGCGCCGGTGGTCGGCGCGACGTCCGTCCGCTCGAAGCGCAATCGCTGGCCACCCTTGAAGATCGCGCGCCAGCTCTCGAGGATCATGTCGATGTCGTCGAGGCGCGAGCCGCCGGGATGAATACAGGAGACCTCGGCCTCGTGATCCCAGACATTGGTCATCGCGTCGATATCCCTGCGTTCGAACGCATCGTAGAACGCGGCCTCCGCAGCTTCGGGCGATTCGTAGCCGGCGCCGTGCATGAGAGTGGCTCTCCGGTGGAACTCGGATCGGTACTCTATCTCGCGGCGCCGGATGATGCTCGGGGCAGAAGGTGAGCGGGAAGACGCCCCCGCCGGCAGGCCCTTGGGCCGTCGTACCCGGCGCCGTGCGTATGAGCGGCTCTCCGGTGGGGCTCGGAACGGTACTCTATCTCGCGGCGCCGGATGACGCCCGGGGCTGGAGGTGAGCGGGGAAATGCCCTCGCCGGGACATCCCCGCATCGCGGTGCTTGGCTCGCACAGTGCATTCACCGCTCACGCGTTGAACACGATGTGCGAGTCGGGCGCCCGACCGGTGGCGCTGATGACCGGCGCGGACCCGGCGTCCGTCGCTCACGGGCCGATCCCGATCGAAATTTGCGCGCCCGCCGCCCGGATTGCCGCCGCGCACGGCGTTGAACTGATCCGGGCGCCAGACCCCAATCATCCCGGCGCGATTGCCGCGCTGGAACGGATCGAGCCGGATCTGCTCCTCCTCGCGTGCCTGCCGCGTATCGTCCGCCGCGCGACGCGGCGCGTCGCACGTCTCGGAACGCTGAATCTCCACCCTTCAGCCCTTCCCCGATTTCGTGGCCCGGATCCGGTGTTCTGGCAATTGCGCGCGGGGGTTGAACGCGCTGGCGTCACTGTGCACGTGGCCACCGGCGCCGTCGATGCCGGCCCGGTCGTCGTGCAGCGATGGCTCGAAGTCCGGCCGGGGATCAGCGCGGACGCACTCACCGCGGCTCTGGTTCGAAGCGGCATCCATGCCCTGGTGGAGACACTCCCCGGAATCGAATGCCGCATCGGTGAGGCGACCCCTCAGGACGAGTCGGCGGCCACCCGCCAACCCCGGCCTCGCGCCGAGGACTTCCGGCTCGATACGTCATGGACGGCCGAACGCGCCTATCGTTTCATCGAGGGGACTCGCGGACCGGCGACAACGTTCACGGTCCTCAGCGACGAGGGTGAGATCGAGGTCGAGAGGGCGATTGGATTCGATGCGCAGGCGCGGACCGGACCGGCGGTCGAACGGTCCGGCGGGATCGTGACGATCCGTTTCGCCGAGGGCATGCTCCGGGCGGTCCCGGCCCACACCGTTCAACTCTCGATGGCCAGT
>JAKZYK010000432.1:0-4404 GCA_047514485.1 Gammaproteobacteria bacterium | reverse complement strand
CGAAAATCACGTGTTTGTCGTGGAACGACCGCGAGACGTCACTCAGCCCTCGAATTCCTGCAAATTCTCCCCGACAACTCAATAATTATCTCTCTACGATATGATTCGGTTCGAAGGGGTTTTTCGGGTCCACGCGCACACCACACAATGAGCCTCATCGGCCCGCTTGCGCGGGAATGACCGACAACGCGCGAGGCGTGACGTCTACCGCGCTCGTCAGGGCGCTCCGATTGATTCAACCATCCCGAGGCCGGACCTTCTCCATCACCATGCATTCGTGGATGTAGTCCATCGCGTGCGGCGCGGGGTCCGCGCGGACGAGGTCGACGAAGCTTTCGAAATAGCGATCGACGATCGCCTGGCGCTGCGAGAGAGGGCGGGCCTCATCGAGGGCGTTGACGAAGACCGTCTCGCTCCAGGTGCGAGTGTTGGGGACGTAGGTCTCTGCGAAGCGATTGGCATCGCGGTCTTCGCCGAACCGCGCAGCGTATGGGCAGCGGGTAAACCGGGTCTCCGCGTGCACCAGCCGCAGCCCGGCGCGATGGACCGGGCCGTCCAGGTCGAGGAGCGACGCATGAAACTCGGCCGGGGTTCTGTAGAACTGCGGAATGGTGGTTCGCCGGTACTCCGACTCGTTGATCGTTCCGTCGTCGGCGAGCGTGCGCCAGAGGCGGTTCATGACGTCGAACATGTTCGCGCCGCCGGTATTGCCCATGTGACGGCCGTTTTCCGCCAGCGCGAGGTTCAACGTCAACAACCGCCCGCCGGGCTTCAGCTCCGATGCGCGGGCGAGGAGGATGTCCTGCCAGTCGGCGCGGGCGCGGGCGCGCAGTGCCTCCAACTCGTCCCCGTGCGCGCCGGCCATGTGGATGTGGTCGCTCACCGGGCACGGCAGCGCGCTCAGCCAGTGCATCGCGGTCGCAGAGAACCCGAAGTCGATCGTCTCCGGCGGAAAGATCGGCTCGAAGAAGCTCGTCGCCGCGGCGTAGACGAAAATGTCGTCCTGCTCGTCGCGATAGCTGGTGACGCCGGGGCGGCCGCCGTGCACGGTGGCGAACAGGGCGGAGTAGTCGTTGCGCGGGAGATCGGTATAGGTGATGCACACCGTGCGGCGCGGGACGCGGACGCGCAGCGCCGAGATCGCCGCGCGGTGGAGATCGATCGATGTCCCGCCGTCCGCCGCCCCATAATCGGCGATCTGGAACGGTGCGCCGGAACCCTCGACATCCATCCCCGCGATTGCCTCGCAGGCGAGGTCCCGGGCATTGTCGATGACGTCCTTCGCACCCTGGGTGTGGGCGGAGTAGTCGCCTGCGTGCCACATCGAGATCGTGGATCGCGCGCCGTCGAGCCGGCTCATGCCTCGGTTCCGTTCGAAGTTGTTTCAGTGGCGCGAATTATAGGCGGTCGGAACATGCCGTCCGCCACCACCAATCCGGCATGAATCGATAGTGGAATGTTCGAGCAACCTGACGAGAATCGCCCGGGATGTAGCGTGCGACTCCTCTCGGTGGTCGGTCATGATGTCAGTCATGATAGGGTGATCCGGCTGGTTCGCCGCTAAGGAGTGGGGGGCGTGAATATCCTGTCGGATGCCGAGATCGCCGCCTATCTCGCCGAAGGAGTGGTGGTGCCGGAGTTCCGGCTGCCGCCGCACAAGCTGGAGCACCTCCAGTCCCTCGCCGCCCGGCTGATTGCCGACAACCCGCACATGGGCGACGAACCGGTGGCCTCGCCCCATGTGCCCGGCTCCGGCGTGCAGAACGTCAAGAGCGATCCGGCCTGGATCGACGTCCCGACCTATCCGCTGATCCTGGACATGATGGAGCAACTCATCGGGCCCGACGTCATATTGTGGGGCACTACCTTGTTCCACAAGCCGGCAGGCCTTGGCCGCGGCGTGCCCTGGCACCGCGACGGACGCTACTGGCCGATCAAGCCGCTCGCCACCACCTCGGTGTGGATCGCGGTCACCGATTGCACGGTCGAGAACGGCTGCCTGCGCGTGGTCCCGGGCTCGCACGCGGCCCGGGAAACCGGCCGCCACTTCCGCGACTACAGCGATCGGGTGACGATCCCCGAAACCCTGTGCGATGACCAGTTCGACCATCACGCGGCCTGTGATCTGGAGCTGGAAGCGGGCCAGATGGCGATCTTCGACATCTACATGATTCACGGCTCGAACCTCAACCCCACCGCCGCGCCGCGAATCGGCTACGCGCTCCGGTACATGCCGGGCGCCAGCCACTACAACCACCATGACCTTCCGATCGCCGACAGCCGCGGCTCGGCGCATCACACCCGCCCCCTGATCCAGGTCCGCGGACGGGATATCTCGGGGCTCAACGATTTCAGCATCGGGCACCCGCGGCCGGTCCAGTCCAGACACCCGCAACCGGCCTGAGCCGGCTCCATGCGCCGGCCGCGATTGGCCGAAATGCCAGCCAATGAGCACCAGGACCGAACGACTGAGACAACTTCTGACCGAGCCCGGCCTGATCGTTCTGCCCGGATGCCACGACGCGATCAGCGCGCGCATCATGGAGCGGGCCGGGTTCCCGGTTGCCTTCATGAGCGGCTTGGCGGTCTCCGCCGCACGGATCGCCGCCCCCGACACCGGCCTCATCTCGTTCGGCGAGATGCTCGACCAGGGGCGGGACATCTGCGCGGCAGTGTCGATTCCGGTGATTGGCGACGGGGACACCGGCTACGGCAATGCGCTCAACGTCAAGCGCACGGTAGCGGGCTATGCCCGGGCCGGCTTCGCCGCGGTGATGATCGAGGACCAGAGCCTGCCCAAGCGCTGCGGCTTCGCCCGCGGTGTGGACGTGGTGGGCCGCGCCGAAGCGGTGGCGCGGATCAAGGCCGCGGTCGACGCCCGCGACGAGGGTGCGGACGTGCTGATCCTCGGCCGAACGGACGCGGCCACCACCATGGGGATCGACGAAGGCCTGTGGCGGGCGCGGGCCTATCAGGACGCCGGCTGCGACATCATCTACGTCGAGGGCGCCGAGAGCACCGCTGATCTGGAGAAGGTTGCCCGGGCGATCGCCGTGCCGAAGATGTACGTCACGGTCGAAGGCGTGCCGGAGCAGAAGGTGAGCGCACAAGGGCTGGACCAGCTCGGGTTCAAGCTCATGCTGTGGGCCGCGACCCTGCTCAACGTGTCGGTCCGCGCCATGGAGGAAGCCTGCGACACCATGCGCGCGGGCGGGCATCCCGACCGCATCGTTTCCTGGCCGCATCTCAACCGCGTCGCCGGCCTCGACGACTATTACGCCGAGGAAGAGCGTTACCGGGCCGACGGCAGCGGCGCCCGCTCCGAGCCGTAACCCGAACCCGCTCGGCCACGCGAGCCGTCGCAAGTCGTACATCCGGCGCATCGCCCGGGGACCTTCGATATCCTGCTCCTCACGACGAGGGGATGCGCATGTCACGGACCCTGTTCCGCTCGCCGCTGCATCCGTACACGCAGGCCCTGCTCTCCGCCGTGCCCATCCCGGATACGGTGAGCGGGCGAGAGAATCGCATCATTCTCGAGGGTGACGTCCCGAGCCCCATCAATCCGCCGAGCGGCTGCCATTTTCACGCGCGCTACCCCCACGCGATGGAGGAGTGCCGGGTGCGGGCTCCACGGTTGCTGGAGACGGCGCCGGATCACTGGGTGTCCTGCCACCTGCATGCGGGTGCGCCGCCGGCCGCGCCGGGCCGCCGATCTCACCCGAAAGCTGATCCCGCCCGCGAACGGGCCAGCGGGGCTTCGAACCGTACCGGCAAGACTCAGACGTGCGATTGCGGATCGAGCACGTCCCGCAGCCCGTCGCCGACCTGAACGTACGCAGCCACGGTCCGTTCCCGCCCCGGTGCGGGGGCCACCAGAAGCACTGCACCGCCCGGACCGTGTGTTCCGGGTGCGGCACCATCCGGCTCTCGGGCGCTGGCGGCTGCGACACCGGATCGTTTCGGTCGGCACCGGCCCTTGACATCCCCCGCGTCTCTCGCTACACGTTCGACCATCGAGTTGTGCTCGATCGTCACCCCGATCCGAGGCAACCGAAGGAGAGGGAGCCGGCACTTGATGGCGAGGTCACCCAGTGGGCTCGTGACTCCGGGGCCACCTTGCTGCTCCGAGGACAGCGCCAGGTGCGAAGCTTGATGAGTTCAAGGCTTTGGGCGCCTTTGGATGACTATAGTGCACATGGCAGATTTGCCTGAAACAGGCCCCAATATCGCATTACCAGGCGATTTGCCTGCTAATCAGTGGTTAGGCGCCAAGATCGAGGGTAAGAATATGACCCGATTGTTCAAAGATGAAGCAGACAGTGCGGAGGATGGCCGGAAGTCAGCTATTCGCGCACTTCAGGCGTGGCAGTATCTAATCGGCAAAGCTGCGGCTAGGCAAAT